>JALYYX010000076.1 GCA_030946075.1 Bacteroidota bacterium
AACCGCAAAACTTTAAAACAGATACTGTAAAAGCTATCGGGGATACATCAATAAACCAATTACGTATAAAATTAAGTACTTCATTTGGCCAATCTTTACTTGCAAAAGATACCATAATTACTGATTCGGCATTTAAAGTATTATCACCGGGATTTGCATTAGTACCTGCATTAACTGGCAATGCATTATCTTATTTTGGCCTTGCTGATGCCAATACCAAATTGGCTATCTATTATAAATATAAAAGATCCGGCCTCTCTGATACATCTGCTATAAACTATTTTAAATTAAATATAATTAGTGCCACGGCAAATAATATTGTTAGAGATCATACCGGATCTGAAGTAGCTAAATATAATATTCCTGTTCACCCTGCTGCCGGAGATGATTTCATTTATATTCAAACTACACCGGGCACTTATGCTGAAATAAAAATTCCCAAACTTGATACCTTATCAAATAGAATAATTCACAGGGCAGAGTTAATTATGGATCAAATTCCCCCTTTATCTACAGACCCCTTTACACCTCCTAATCTTCTTTACTTAGATTTAAAAGAAAAGGATAGTAGCTATAGACCTATCCCCTGCGATTATGAAGTTATAAATGGGCAACCAAACATTTTCAATTTTGGTGGATATAAAACAACAGTAAAAGATCCAATATCAGGTAAGGACATTGCCAGGTATTCTTTTAATCTTTCCAGGTATGTACAAAAAATTGTAACTAATAAAAGAATAAATTCAACATTGCGATTACGGGCACCAGATTATGTTAGAACTCTTGTTGGTATTATAGATGATTGTAACCAGGGTATTCCACCATTATATTATCCGTACAATGAATTGGGAGTTGGCAGGGTAAAACTTGGGGGTGGCGCTAATGCCACTTACAAAATGAGATTAAGAATAATTTATTCAAATCTATAGTTAGATTTTCTTTTTAATTATGGGATTGCATTTTGTTCCTTCACTGTTTAGCCATAATTTTGCGGCTCAAAAATAAAACAAATACATGCCATATTTATTTACGTCAGAATCTGTTAGTGAAGGCCATCCTGATAAAGTTGCAGATCAAATAAGCGATGCCCTGATAGACAATTTTCTGGCATTCGATCCGCAAAGTAAAGTTGCTTGCGAAACGCTTGTAACTACCGGCCAGGTTGTATTGGCGGGAGAAGTTAGATCAAAGGCTTATCTGGATGTTCAATCAATTGCCCGGGACGTCATCCGTAAGATCGGCTACACTAAAAGCGAGTACATGTTCGAGGCAAATTCCTGCGGTGTATTTTCTGCTATTCATGAGCAATCTGCTGATATCAATCAAGGTGTTGATAGAAAAAGTAAAGAAGAACAAGGTGCCGGCGATCAGGGAATGATGTTTGGATATGCAAGCAACGAAACAGATACATACATGCCGCTTGCTTTGGATATTGCAAATAATTTATTAAAAGAATTAGCAGTATTGAGAAGAGAAAATAAACAAATAAAATACTTACGCCCCGATGCAAAAAGCCAGGTTACTTTAGAGTACGATGATAACAATAGACCAGGGAGAATTGATGCAATTGTTGTTTCAACCCAGCATGATGATTTTGATACCGAGGAAAAAATGCAAAAGAAAATTGCTGACGATATAAAAAAGATTTTGATACCAAGAGTAAAAGCGAAATATAAAAATTATATACACCTTTTTGATAACAAAATAAAGTATCATATTAACCCTACAGGAAAATTTGTTATAGGTGGGCCACATGGGGATACAGGCCTAACAGGCAGAAAAATTATTGTAGATACTTATGGAGGTAAAGGTGCTCATGGTGGTGGCGCATTCAGCGGAAAAGATCCAAGTAAAGTAGATAGGAGTGCTGCTTATGCTACAAGGCATATCGCTAAGAACTTAGTAGCAGCAGGTGTTTGCGATGAAGTTTTGGTGCAGGTATCCTATGCTATTGGAGTTGCTCAACCAACAAGTATTAATGTAAATACATATGGAACCTCAAAAGTAAAAATGAGCGATGGGAAAATAGCAGAAAAGCTTGATTCAATTTTTGATATGCGGCCTTATTTTATTGAGCAACGTTTAAAATTACGCAACCCTATTTACAGCGAAACTGCTGCATACGGACACATGGGGCGCCAAAGTGAAGTAGTTACTAAAACTTTTAAAACTCCTGATGGCAAAGAAAAAAAAGTGAAAGTAGAATTGTTTACCTGGGAAAAATTAGACCATGTAAATAAAGTGAAACAGGCATTCGGATTAAAATAAATAACTGACCCTCTCAATTGAGAGGGTTTTTAATTGTATAAAGTATTTTTGAATTGTGAGAAACTTCAGACAAAATATGCAACAACATCGTCCTAAAAAAAATACATTGATCATTGGTCAACAAAAAGTTGTGGAGGCAATAAAGGCAGGTGAACAGATTGAAAGAATTTATGTTGCTAATAATATTTTTGGAAGAGCATCAGAAGAAATAAGAAGGCTTGCTGAGGAACAGCAAATTCCCGTAAATAAAGTACCTGTAGAAAAAATAAATAGTTTTAATGTAGGCGGTCATGAAGGATGTGTTGCATTAAAGGGTAAAATACGGTATCAGGAATTGCAGCAGGTAATTAGCTTTGTAGTGGAAAGCGGAGAAGTTCCTTTGTTTATGATATTAGATGGTATAACAGATATACGGAATATTGGCGCACTGGCCAGAACTGCCTACAGTTGCGGAGTTCACGCCATTATTATTCCTGATAAAGGAGTAGGGGCTTTAAATGAAGATGCAATAACAACTTCTGCCGGTGCATTAGAACATATCTCTGTTTGCCGCGTTACCAGCCTTATGAAAGCAGTGGATGAATTGCATCTTAACGGAATTAAAGTTTTTGCCAGCGAAATGACTGCTGATAAAAAGATTTCCGATATAAATTTTGCCGAACCTTGCGCAATTATTCTTGGCAGCGAAGACAAAGGTATTTTTCCTGCATTGATGAAAGTTTGCGATGAAAAATTCAGCATCCCAATGAAAAATAATTTTGAATCATTGAATGTTTCTGTTGCTGCCGGAATGATTTTGTATGAGGCAATGAGGCAGCGTATGTGAGCAACTAAATTATTCAATTTCTGAATTATAGACCGATTGAAATGGTGCCTTTCATAGGAGTCAACCTCGTTAAACTCAACCAATTGTTTGTTATCAGGTGTCTTGGCTGTACGAAAAGTGATGACACAGATTGCATTAGTTTTAGCTCTGAAAAATTACAATTTAATTTTTACTCCTAAAGCAATAAAATGTTCTTTTGAAATGACAACTGGGTTAAAAAACACTTTTTCATTTTTTACAACAAGTTCTGCTTTTCTTTTATTTTTTCCTGCAGCAATAAATAACGGTATACTGCCCAAAGCAGCGGCACCTCCTACAATAGCGAGCGGACCAACCGCATTTAAATCAGTATTTCCGGCACTAATAATAGCTAAAGTCGTTACCCCGGCACCCAGAAAAATAAATCCAAATAATTTTTGATTTTTACTTTTAGTTAAATACTCTTCATGTGTTAATAAATTATTAGGGGTATTTCCATTTGTAGTGGTATTCTGCATCTGTGCGTTTATTATTAAAGAATTTCCGCAAAGGAACAGTAAGCAAATAATGATAATTTTTTTCATGACGTTTTTAATTTAAAGATTTTAATAAAAGTGCTTATTTAATTTGGATAGGGGATTTTTATTTTTTTAATGTAATTGTTTCTTCTAAAAAATCGGCACCGTAAATTTCTTTACTGTAAAGGATGAGTGTACTTGAGTTGAGCGTTTTTATATCATAAGTAGAGGGTGTTCCAGTTGTTGGAGTCATTATGATTTTAGTATCGCCGGATACAGTGTAGGCTGTGGTATCCCTATATCCAAATGCAGATGTGTAAACTTTTCCATCTGTTTTAAAATCAACATAATCATTACTTCCGCCGGTTGAATTTTTAATATGATCTGCGCCTGCCCAATGATCATTTTCCACATAGGTTTGAATTTGCCATTTTGCCAGGATTTTTTGAAGTGTAGTTTGCGGTACGTCTACTGAATCATTTTTTTTGCAGGAAATAGTGCAGCAAAATATTATTGTAATTGCTGCCAGAGAAATGATGATCTTTTTCATTGTTTTTAAGTTTTTAAAGATTAATTGTTTTGTTTCGGAAATATTTTTTTGCAGATTATTTTTTCTAAAATAGAAATCAATAATTCTTGGTGAAAGAACCGGGGCACTGGAAGGGGTTGTTCTAAAAATATCGTCCCACCATGTTACCGAGATACCATAGCATTTATCAGGATATTTACAATGATGGTAAATATGATATTTTACAAGCTTGCGTAAAAATTTTTGAGCTGGCTTTTGATGAATCAAAAAATGCATACATGTATATATCGGAAACCCACAAAGAAAACCTGCAAGTAGTGTAAAGTAATTATGAAGCCAGATTGAAATTCCTATCAGGATTGAGCAACCAATAAGTAAAAGAAATCTTTGTACCATAGAAATTTTTATTTCAGTTGGATGAGAGTGATGGTGATCATGATTGAAATCGATTGTAGCGGCCTCTTTGTTTTTGGTATGCATCAGATACCGGTGTATCATATATTCGCCAAATGTGGACGCAAACCAACCGTTAAAAAAAAGCGCTGGATGAAAAAGGAGTTCATTATAATACCTAATTGAAATAGAAATTAACAATATTGCGGTAAATAATAATAAAAAAGTTATTACACAATCAATAGGCTTTTGATACTGCATGTTATGTCTGGTTTTAATTACTTGTGTAAGTTTCATTTTGATTTTTTTTTATTGTTATAGAGTTATTGGTTCTCTCTTAATACAAATTGAATGGTAAAAAATGTTCGCTCTATTATTACTTTATTGCAAACGCCATTTTTATAAGTGTAATAATTAAAATTTCCATCAGGCAGGCTAAGCTTATATTTATTTTCTTCAACTTTTTTTATGTCTAATAATTTTTGGAAATTATCTGAGTAAACTTTATTAATATTCTGCGGAACTTTATTGTACAAGAGAAGCGTATTATATTGAATTGGACTGCAGGTTACCATTTTTGAAACCCCATTATTCATAAGCTTATAGCAGTTACCGGATGCCATGGTAATTTTATCAACTTTGTCGGAGCCGGTTTGTCGTTGATAAAAAGATGCATATACCATAATGCCATCTTCATAGGCTGCAGTTTCTGTTGATTGATCGATAAAGGAGAAAACAAATCTTGTTTTTACATCCGAGGTTAAGCTTAGAATTTTTTTTTGATCTTTAGTAATTTCCAGAAAATTTATTTTGCCAATAACATTACCATTTTTAATCACATCGTAGCTTAGTTTTCGCTCCTGCGAACGGGCTGAATTATAGTATATACACGAAATAAAAAGCAACAAAAGTATTTGCCCTTGCTTTATATTTTTTTCAACAGCATGTATGTTGTATTTTTTTATGATTGATTTTACAATGTGGTATAAGGAAAGTATTATTAGCATGATGGTTATTTTTGATATTATGAGTATTTACACCACAAACATATTTTGCAAAAAAGGCTGTATCTAATTACTTTATAAGGCAGCATGTTTGTTTTTAGTAATTATTCGTATAAGCATCAGTATGAATTATGTATGTACCTTACGCATCAATAAAAAAGCAGATACATTGTTTCTGTTTTGCAATATTTACTAAATTTGATTATCGTGGTTATTAATTATTACCAAAACTATTTGCCATGGAATCTACGGGAGCACAACAAGTATTTTTCCAGCACATAAAAGGATTGCTGCCTTCTCATTTATCATTAGTTGATGAGGTAGCGGATGTGTTGAACATCAGTAACGACAGCGCTTACCGCAGGATAAGAGGAGAGAAGCCCATTGCATTGGAGGAAATAAAAAAGCTCTGTACGCATTTTGAAATTTCACTTGATCAATTGCTGCATTTAAATTCAAACTGTTTTCTTTTTAATGGCCGCATTACAAACAACACTGATTTTAATTTTGAGAAATGGCTGTTAGCATGTGAGCAGGTATTGGATACTGTTATTAGTCACAAGCCGAATTATTTAATTTTTCTTGCAAAAGAAATCCCTTTTTTCTATTACTTTCTTTTCCCGGAAATAGCAGCTTTCAAATGTTTTTTCTTTATGAAATCTATTTTATATTATGAAGACTGGAAGGGCGCTAAGTTTTCTATAAAAGATGATTACAGTAAGTATTTTACAATTGGTAACAGAATATTTAATAAGTATGCGTCTATTCCCGGAACAGAAATATGGAGTATAGAAAACATTACCAGCACCATTCACCAGATAGAATTTTACAGAGATACAGGAATTGTAACCGATGATGACGCTGTTTGTCTTTTCGATAGACTGCTTGGTGTTATAGACCATCTGGAAAGGCAGGCAGAGCATGGGTTAAAACTAAAACTTGATCAAAAG
>JALYYX010000166.1 GCA_030946075.1 Bacteroidota bacterium
GTAAGGTCATAATATTTTTATACGGCTGACAATAAATTTCAGTGCGACAAACTCGTTTTCTTTGGGGGTTACAGAACCGAACTTAAGGTTCTTAACAAACGCCGCATTTCTATGCGGCTTTTTTTTATAATCCAATATAATAGAATAACCATTTTTTAAAGCAGCATTTATGGTTATAATGGCATCTGGTTTAAGGCGGTTATTTAGTATATTGCACCTTACTTTCAGTCGTACTTACATGAAATATTTCTTACTGGTCGTCTTTGTATTTATTAGTTTCTCCTCTTTCTCTCAGGATTTTTCAAATAAGGGTAAAGATTTTTGGGTGGGATATGGAAGTCATTGTCAAATGTATGCCGCAAATGGTGGCGATGCGGCTAATGGTGGCTCACAGGATATGGTTTTGTATTTTACTTCTGATGTAATAGCAACTGTAACCGTAACTATCCCATTAACCGGATGGACCAGAACATACTCCGTTTTACCAAATGCGGTAACAGAAACCCAGGCCATTCCGAAAACAGGCGCTGATGATGTTAGATTAAGAACAGAAGGAAAATTCTCTAAAAAAAGTATTCATATAACCAGTGATAAGCCTATTGTGGCTTATGCACATATTTATAATGGCTCAATTTCAGGAGCCACCTTATTATTTCCCACAAATACTTTAGGTAAAGAATATTATTCTCTTAATTATAAACAAACATCTAACCAGGCTTATTCATATCCATTCTGTTTTGCTATAGCTACAGAAGATAGTACTATTATCGAAGTTACTCCAACGGCTGCAACGCAAACCCATGCCGCCAATGTTACTTTCAGAGATACTTTAAAGCAAGGGGATGTATTAAATTTATTAGGACAATTAACAGGCTTAACAGGTGTTGATCTTACTGGAACAAAAATAAAGTCAATAGCATCATCAACAGGGCAATGTAAAAGAATTGCCGTTTTTTCCGGTTCAGGCAAGCTTAATATTACCTGTCCAAGTGGTACAGGCGGATCTGCTGATAATTACATTCAACAGGACTTTCCATCAACAGCATGGGGTCAGAAGTATTTCACGGCACCAACAAAAGATTTACCTTATAATTATTTTAGAGTATTGGTTAAAGATCCGGCTACAGTAGTTAAATTGAATGGCATAATTCAAAGTGGGTTACAGAATAATTTTTTTTATGATTTACCATTATCCAACATACCTAATTTAATTGAAACGGATAAGCCTGTAGTGCTAGCGCAATATATTACTACACAAAATGCCTGTGGAAATGGTTCTCCGGGTGACCCTGAAATGATTTATTTAAGTCCGATAGAACAAACCATAGATAAGGTTACATTAAATTCTACATCACATTCAGCTATTACTAAGCATTACATAAATGTTATAATAAAAACCAATGCCGTTCCTAGTTTTAAAATTGACGGAAGTTCTCCCTTAGTTTCATTCATCCCTCATCCGCAGGATCCTTCCTATTCCTATATTCAAATTCCGGTTGCTGTGGGCGCCCATACTATTCAGGCTGATTCAGGATTTAATGCCATTGCATATGGATATGGAAGTGCAGAATCTTATGGTTATAATGCAGGAACAAACATTCGTGATCTCACCAATTTTGTAACCCCACTTAACCCTTTAAATATTTCAAATCAAAATACTGCCTGCGCAGGAACGCCATTTTATTTTTCAATAACATACCCCTTTCAACCAACATCATTATTCTGGGATTTTCATGGATTTCAAAATCCCAATGTTACAATTACAAATCCTGTAGTTGATACAACCTATTTCGTAAATACTAAACAGGTTTGGCGTTATAAATTACCACTACCATATACGTATAATGCTGCTGGCAATTATCCGGTAAGTATTACAGCAGGGACATCTGGTTCTGATGGTTGTGGAAATTTGCAAACACGAGATGATACACTTTTTGTTTTCAACCCGCCGGCTACTGGTTTTACATGGACGCATAGCGGTTGTGCCTCTGATACTGTTTTTTTTAAAGACAATACCAATTACGTTCCGGGAACTTACTCTTATAAATGGTTTTGGGATTTTGGTGATGGAAAAACAGACAGTGTAAGAAATCCTAAACATAAATTTTTAACAACAGGAATTTATAATGTAAAATTCAGTTTAATTAGTAATGTGGGATGTTTAAGTGATACCTCTTCAAAACAAATTACTATTGCCCCACAGCCCGTAGCCAAGTTTGGCGTCTCTTATCCATCGTGCCAGGGAAAAACAATAACTTTTTTTGATTCATCTTCTGAATCTCCACCTGGTAATCTCGTAAAATGGTATTGGGATTATGGAGATGGAAGTAAAGATTCTTTTACAGTCAGCACAAACCCAACGCATGTTTATTCGTCTACAGGAATTTATCCGGTAACCTTTACGGTTCTTTCAAATACAGGATGTAAAAGCAATCCATATATTTTTCAATTGAATGTACATCCCAATCCTGTAGTAAATTTTAGTTTACCAAAAGTGTGTTTGCCTGCAGGTGTAGCCCAGTTCTTTGATTCAAGTACTATTGCTGATGGCAGTCAGGGTTTATTTAAATACCTCTGGAATTTTGGCGATGCCCCATCAGGAAATTTAAACATTGATTCAATAAAAAATCCGATACATAATTATAATAACTCAGGGCCATTTACAGTAAAGCTTCAGGTAACCTCAAAAGATGGCTGTGTATCTGATACTACAAAAATATTATCAACTATATATGCTCAGGCTCATGCAGATTTTATTGTGAATCCTGAAAATTGTTTAAATGATTCTACAATATTCACTGATCAATCGTCTGGCAAAGGAAATTCAATTACAAACTGGTATTGGGATTTTGGTGATGGGCAAACTTCTAATTTACAAAATCCAAAACACTTATATGCTGCTGCAAATACATACACAATAAAGCTTTATATAACAACAGATAAAGGCTGTAATTCAGATACAGCCATAAAACAGATTATTGTCAATCCTTTACCAACAGCATCCTTCGCAACTTCTTCACCATTATGCGAAACGAAAACTGTAACATTTAATAATGCATCTGCTGCAAATTCTGGAACGTTAATTAAATGGTACTGGAATTTAGGAGATGGTACTTTGTTTACCTTAACAAATGATAATGCTTTTACGCATACTTATTCAACTGCAGGAACTTACACTGCTACATTAATTGTTGAAAGCGATAAAGGTTGTAAGAGCCCACAACTTTCAAAACAAATAGTCGTTAATGCACAACCAAACGTAAACTTTATTTTACCGCAGGTGTGTTTAAGCGATGCATTTGCACAGTTTACCGATTCAACTTTTATATCTGATAATACAGCGGGTTCTTTCAATTATCAATGGAGTTTTGGCGATCCTTCTTCAGGTGTATTAAATACATCTACCCAAAAGAATCCTAAGCATAAATACAATTCAACAGGCGTTTATAATGTAACATTAACTGTAACTTCTTCTAACGGATGTGCAGGTTCTGTCACAAAACCTTTTACAGTAAACGGTGCAATACCCAAAGCAAGCTTTACGGTTTTAAACAGCACTGGCTTATGTAGCAATACTGATGTGCAAATACAAAATACCTCCACCGTAAATTTTGGAAATATTACAAGAGTTGAGATATACTGGGATTTTGCAAATAACCCTGCGGCATTTGATGCAGATGCTGCCCCTGTTTTTAATAAAATATACAATCATCTATATCCAAATTTTCAGTCACCACTAACTAAAACTTTCTCTGTAAGATTTCGTTCATTCTCAGGCGGATCATGCGTTGATGAAGTAACAAATAGCATAACAGTTAATGCTACACCAAAGGTTCAGTTTTTATCAATACCTGATACATGCTTTTATATTAATCCATTTGCAATAACTCAGGCAAGCGAAGTAGGGGGTGTACCCGGTACTGGTGTATTTAGCGGGCCTGGTATGCTGGGTACTTCAAATATATTTGATCCGAAAGTTGCCGGCGTTGGAACACATACCATTCGTTATACATTTACATCTAATAAAGGTTGTGTTGATTTTAAAGATCAAACAATTAAGGTACTGGCACCACCGGTTGCTAATTTTGGTTTCTCGTATCCTGATTGTGTAACACGAAGTGTTACTTTCTCTGATTCATCTTCATCATCCACAAAAGCCATAACCACCTGGACATGGAATTTTGATGATGGCACTATTATAACTAAAAATTCTCCCACACCATTCACGCATATATTTTATGCAGTAAAAACATACAATGTAACACTTACAGTAACAACTGGGGAAGGTTGTAACAGCGCAGTATTTACAAAAGCTGTAACTATTAATCCATTGCCTGTCCCTGATTTTTCTTTACCAAAAGTTTGTTTACCGAATGCTATTGCAATGTTCAATGATCTTAGTATTATTTCAGATGGAACCTCTGCACAATTCAGTTATTTATGGAGTTTTGGTGATCCGAACTCTGGTCTTGCAAATACATCAACACAAAAAAATCCATCTCACATTTATACAGCCGTAGGTCCATACAATGTAACATTGCAAGTAACATCAAATAACGGATGTATTAAGGATACTGTAAAAATTTACAATGATATTCATCCACAGCCTAAAGCAAATTTTATTACAAATCCACCTTCTGTATGTGTAGGCACGCCCATAAACTTTACTGATCAAAGCAATGGCCTGGATGGAAGTATACAACAATATCAATGGACTTTTGGAGATGGCGCTAATTCATCTCAACAAAATCCTTCGCATACATACAATACTTCCGGAAATTTTAATGTTCAGTTATACATTATAAACAGCCAGGGATGTTTAAGCGATACAACACAACAGAGTGTTACGGTTTATCCTTTCCCTGTTGTAAATGCTGGCCCGGACAGAAACGTTTTAGAAGGTGGTACAATTATTTTAGAACCAATAGTAACGGGAAATAATCTTCAATATTTATGGACACCTAATCTTTATATTAATAATGATACAACATTAAATCCGGTGGTAATGGGTATCGCAGATATAACTTATACTTTAACTGTAACAGGCCAAGGTGGCTGTATAGCCAGTGATCAGGTATTTGTAAAAGTGCTAAAGTTTCCTGCCATACCAAACACATTTACACCAAATAATGATGGAATAAATGATACATGGATAATAGCTAATCTTGATACATACCCCGGTGCCCGTGTACAGGTATTTAATCGCTATGGCCAACTGGTTTTTGAAAGTGTAGGATATCCCAAGCCATGGGATGGAACAATGAATGGAAAATCATTGCCATTCGGAACCTATTATTATGTTATTGAGCCGGGCAATGGCCGTAAACCTATTACAGGTTATGTAACATTGATAAAATAATTGTTTAAATGAACCTGAGAAAAATATGTTTGATATTATTGATGCTGCTAACAATGAAAACATTCTCGCAGCAAAAACCTTATTACACTCAATACATACTTAATAATTATATTTTAAATCCGGCACTGAGCGGTATAGAAAATTATACAGATGTAAAGTTGAGTTACCGTAATCAATGGACAGGAATTAATGGTGCGCCTGTAACAATTTACTTAACTGCACATACTCCAATAGGTAAAAAAGATTATCGAACAAACGCTACATCATTTGAAGTTCCCGGAGAAAACCCCCGAGGAAAATCTTATTGGGAAGATTACACTGCTCCTGCCCCGCATCATGGAGTTGGAGTAATAATCATGAATGATAAAACCGGTTACCTAAGCAGGTTTTCAGGATATGCCACGTATGCATATCATAAAGGATTATCAGCTAAAACAACTTTAGCTGCAGGTTTTTTGGCAGGAATATCGAATGTAAGTCTTGACAGAAGTAAAATTGAATGGGGAACTTTAGACCCTAACGATCCTGCAATTGGTTTTAATAATGGAGAATTAAAAACTTTAAAACCTGAAGTGGGTGCAGGTTTGTGGCTTTATTCGGGTAATTATTTTGCGGGAGTTTCTGTATTAAATATTATTCCCAGTAAAGCAAAGTTTGCAGCCAATGATACTTATGCCACTTATTTTACTCCACAAATCATTACTACTGCAGGATATCGGTTTTTTGTAAGTGATGATGTGTCTGCATTGCCTTCTGTAATGCTGCAATTTATTCAACCTTTTCCTGTGCAGGTTCATGCAAATGTAAAATTTCAATACAGGGATAATGTTTGGGCTGGGTTAAGTTATAGGATAAGCGATCAATTAGGTGGCTTTGCTGCCATGGCAGGTATAAATGTTTCAAACACTTTTAATATTAGTTATGCTTACGATGCATCAACAACATCACGGTTAAAAAATTATACAAAGAATACGCATGAAATTGTGTTAGGCTTTCTTCTTAATAATAGTTATGGTGATACCTGCCCCAGAAATGTTTGGTAAATAATGTTGATATTACAGATCACTTATGTGAATTTTCATAAGTGTTTCATTTGGATCGGTTGCAGTAATTTTTTTTGTCTTAGCCTGAATTATCGTTTTATTATTATCACACAAAATTAATTTTCTGTTTCCGCTAATTACTATTACACCCTGCCTAAATGCTATAGTAAAATTATTTTCAGATTTTGTATTTGGTGCATCAGGTATAATTATTTTATCTGAATTAGTTTCTGTGCTAATATTATAAGTAAATCCCTGGGGCCTTTGAATTCTGACCTTTTTTTCTTCCGGCGCAATCCGAAATAAATTACTATTTATTTCAGAGGTTCTGCTCAGGTGCCTGTTTAGTAAAATTATTTCCCTATGTATTATTGAATCAGCCATAGAATATGAGCGGCTATTTGCAGAAGATAAATTTCGTTGCATGCTTTTTAAAATCTTTTGCTCATGCTCTGCATTCAATTCTTCAAAGCCATTATTTTTAATTTCCACAGTACTATTCGCTTTTTTCCCGGATGTTGTTTTTGATATACGCTTTTCCGGAATATCCCATTGCACATTATTAAGAGATCTTTTTATTTCATCCTGTAGTTTATCCAAATTAAAGTCAACTGCAAAATGCTTCTTCCCTAATTCCCATCTTACTTTTTGTGCATTTATTACATCTTTCATTTTCTGCCATATCTCCCTGTTTATTTGCAAATATTTTGCTGCTGGCAAAAAAGCATTTTCATTAGTAAAAAACAATGAAGGGTCCGGAACAGGAATATTATTAAATGATTTATATTGACTAAAATTATTTTTTTCTAAATTATTTTCAACAAAATCTTTTTTAATTTCTTCAGTGGAAAAGTCTTCGTTGTCGTTTTGCTTTTTATCGTCAGGCTGGTAGGTAGTTATATTTTCAGCTTTTATCTCTCTTTTTATTTTAATATTTTCATTTGCCTTTACAACTCTATTATTTTTTAGTTCGGAATAGCTTTCTTTTCTTTCAGCTTTATTAATTTTATTTATTGACAGATTATTCGCAATTATTTTTTGAGAATGAATATTTTTCTTTTCATTATTCGAGGCTGATAGCCATGCAATAGAACAAAAGATACCTGTAATGAGAATTAGGACTGCCAACTTTTGTCCATAATTAAAATTTGTATTGCTTTTTATTTCCATTATTCTTTTTATACGATGCAGCAGTTGTTTTTTGCCTGTAGTTGCCGTTAAGGCTAAATGCATATTTATATTGCGGCTTTGCTCAAGCGATAAAAGCGCAGATGCATAAGAATGCCTGTCATATTGATATTGAATTACAATATCATCACAGCAGTTTTCTCTTTCTCTTTTAATTATTTTGGTTAACAGTACTACAAAAGGATTAAAAAATAATAAAGTTTCAATAATAGAAATAAACATGTTAAGCAGGTAATCATTTCTTTTTATATGAGAAAGTTCATGAAGTATAATTGCTTCCATTTGATCTTCTGTTAACTGATTTACAGAAGAAAGAGGAATTAAAATAACAGGTTTTAAAAAGCCAATGGTAGCAGGCACATCAATATGCTGCGAAATCCAAAGCGTTACCTTTTTTGCAATACCCATATGTCTTGCAACTTTTTCGGTAAATAACTTCCATTCTACATCAGGTTTTTGCAAGCCATTGTTTTTAATAAAATATGTGAAGTGATAAGACTTTATTAATCTTGCTGCAAGCAATAGTAATAACAACAAATAGGCAATGGAAAGATAGGGAAGTACAAAATAAAATTTTATTAAGATGCCTTGCCATGCTTGATTTGCAGTGTTTACCAGCCTAGTATCAGAGTGCTGATGTTTTTCAAGAATTTTTAATGTGCCAAGTATAGAATATTTATTGAATAACGATATACAAAACCATACGAAAGAAGAAAATAAAAGAATTGTACTTAAATTATTTTTAAACCTTGCTGAGGTATTTTTATGAATACCATTTACGATGTGATACACAACCCACAATGCACCAGTTTGCCATAGGCTATTTGCAATTGCCCAGCCAAGTGATTGCAAAAAAGCCGAATGTTGTAAGGCACTAAGGTTCATACCTCTTATTTTTTAAGGTTATCCAGATATTTTTGAATTTCTTCCAATTCGTCTTTAGAAGCTTTTTGATTGCCAAGCGCCTGTAAAACAAGTTGAGTAGAAGATCCGGCAAATAGCGTATTGATCATCTTATCCAGAAATTGTTTTTGTGTTTTTTGTCTTGTAACTGCGGGTTTATAAATATGAGTTTTATTACTATCATCTCTTGTTACCAGGCCTTTCTCAAACATAATCTGTAAAAGTTTAAGGGTTGTTGTATAACCTGAGTCTTTGTTCTTAGAAAGTTCTTCATGCACTTCCCGAACAGTAGCACTTTCTTTATTCCAAAGTATCTGAAGTATTTCCAGTTCGCTTTCTGTAGGTTTCTTTTTAGTCACTGTCATGTAATACGATTTTGTTCGTAATGCTAAAATACGATTTTGATCGTAACTGCAAAATAATTTGTAGAATTTTATTTAATGAGACTCAGGTAATTATAAGAGCTGATTACTAGTTACCTTTTCAATTTCTCAAATTGTTGTGCAGTCATTTTATTACCAACAGCAGGTTGAACTATTTCAAAAGGTTGATTATTTATTTCTATAATTGTTGATACCTGTTGATCTTTTACAAGAATCAGTTGCAGTATAATACCAGGTAATCCTCCATACCTATTTGGTCCAACAGATATGGGAATACTTGGAGCAAACCACGCAATATATTTATTGCCATTAATAATGCCAGTTGCCTTTTTACAAATATGATTTAAAATTGTTTTCTCTTCATTCGCAATTTCCCAATGAAATTTCTGTATAGTATCTTCTATTAGAAATTTTCTATTATCCCATGGCTGAGTTTGGAATAACATTAAACCAGATGATAAATTGAAATAAGTTGAATGTCCCATAAATCTTTTTCCATAAGGTTGTTTGCCAATATCATTACCATTAAAAACATATTCATAGGCCAGAGAGTCCTTAATTAGTAATCTACTTTTATAAACTGGCCTCGACTTGCCGTATTCAGTTTCCCATCTGGTTTCATAAAGAATATTATAATATTTTTGTGCTAATGAAAAATAACCAAACATTAGAAACAAACAGAGGATACTATACTTTTTCATATTTGTAAATAATAAAAAAACCTCAGCGGAAACAACTGAGGTTCTAACCATATAAACTATATTTTTATTTTACTTTATGTTCTTTAATTATAAAATCACCTTTGCCTTCAAAATATTTCCTGTATTTATCATTTACTGCATCTGGCTGTTGTATACCATCAACAAATAAATGATTGTTCCGTATCTCGACTGTATAATCTTCTGAAGTAATAATGCCGTCAGTTTTTAGGCCGCCAACTAAAAGTTTTACATCGGTATTATTTAAGCCAGAAATATTGTTATTGTGTACAACATTTGCTTTCGTTTGTGTTTGTTGGTTAGTATTGGAGAATGTATCTGAATTCATCAGCATCAGCTTCTCCATTTTATGCTGCCGGTTATTTATTATTTTATCATGATGAATTTTAGCAAGGGTAGGTGCAATTACCAATGAAACAATGCTCATTAATTTTATTAAAATATTCATTGATGGGCCTGATGTATCTTTAAAAGGATCGCCAACAGTATCTCCTGTAACTGAGGCCTTGTGCGGTTCGGAACCTTTATAATAAGTTTCGCCATTGATAACTGCGCCTTTCTCAAAAGATTTTTTTGCATTGTCCCATGCGCCGCCGGCATTGTTTTGAAACATTCCCATTAATACACCACTAACCGTTGCACCCGCTAAAAACCCACCAAGCACTTCAGGCCCAAAAATAAAACCAATAATTAAGGGAGAACCCAAAGCAATAGCACCGGGCAACATCATTTTTTTAATAGATGCCTCAGTTGAAATAGCAACACATTTATCATATTCGGGTTTGCCTGTTCCTTCCATAATTCCCGGAATAGTTCTGAACTGTCTGCGAACTTCTTCTACCATTGCCATAGCCGCCTGCCCTACAGCACGTATAGCCAACGAAGAAAAAATAAATGGTATCATTCCGCCTACAAATAATCCGGCTAAAACATCGGCGCTATAAATATCAATTCCATCAATGCCTGCAATACCAACAAAAGCGGCAAACAAAGCAAGCGATGTTAATGCAGCAGACGCAATGGCAAAACCTTTACCAGTAGCGGCTGTTGTATTACCAACAGCATCAAGTATATCTGTTTTTTCACGAACATCTTTTGGTAATTCACTCATCTCGGCAATACCACCTGCATTATCAGCAATTGGTCCGAATGCATCAATTGCCAATTGCATCGCAGTTGTTGCCATCATACCTGCAGCGGCAATACCAACACCATACAATCCGGCACAGGCATAAGAACCATAAATGCCGGCTGCTAAAACTAACATTGGTAACAAAGTACTTTCCATCCCAATTGCCAAACCTCCAATTATATTGGTTGCATGTCCAGTAGATGATTGCCGTACAATGCTCATCACCGGGCGCTTACCCATCGCTGTATAATATTCAGTTATCAAACTCATTAAAGTACCTACCGCAAGCCCAACAGCAATTGCACCAAATACACCATTCTTTGTAAAATGAAAATTTCTTAATACCATATCAGTATCAGGCAATAGCCATATAACTAAAAAATAAGATGCAATTGCGGTTAATATAATTGAACCCCAGTTGCCCATGTTCAAAGCTTTTTGAACAGCAGTTG
>JALYYX010000173.1 GCA_030946075.1 Bacteroidota bacterium
TACAGAACCATTTCTGTTGCTGACCAGATCTACATAAAAGCCAAACGGATACGTAACATACAGGAAAAGAAATTGCAAAAGATTGACGACGACCTGCTGAGTGAATTTAAAGGAATTATAAATTACGGTGTAATAGGATTGATACAGCTTGATCTTGAAAATGATGAAACAGAAGATATGGATGTGGATATTGTGTCAAAATTGTACGATGAAAAAATTATTATCTCCCAAAAATTAATGGAAGATAAAAATCATGATTACGACGAAGCCTGGCGGGATATGAGTCAGCAAAGTTTTGCTGATATGATACTGGCAAAAGTGCTGCGGATAAAACAAATTTTAAATAACGAAGGTAAAACCATTGCAAGCGAAGGAATTGATGCAAACTTTTTTGACATTATAAATTATGCAGCTTTTGCATTGATACTTGCAAACGAAAATAATTAACATGAAAATAATTGTAAACATTGCCCGGATAATTGTTGGGATACTTTTTATTTTTTCCGGCCTTGTAAAAGCAAATGACCCATTAGGATTGAGTTACAAAATGCAGGATTTTTTTGATGTATGGGGGAGTTATTCTTCATTGCATAGTTTAATGTTGTGGTTAGATAATTATGCGCTTGCATTTTCAATCATCACCATTACTATGGAAGTTATTGTTGGCGTAGCCATACTATTAGGTTGGGCAACAAAATTTTTTAGCTGGTTGTTATTATTACTGATAATCTTTTTTACTTTCTTAACCGGCTATGCGGTACTATCCGGTAAAATACGCACCTGTGGCTGTTTTGGCGATTGCATTCCCATTACAGCAATGCAATCATTTATGAAAGACATTGCTTTATGTGTTTTGATATTGATAATATTTTTTGGAACAAAATACATTAAACCTTTATTCACAGGTGGCGTTAGCATACTGCTGATAATTACCTCTACGCTTTTACTGCTCGGTTTTCAATGGCATGTTTTAAAGCACATGCCTTTGATTGATTGTTTGCCTTACAAAAAAGGAAACAACATTTTAGAGTTGCGCAAAATGCCTGCTGATGCTGTGGCCGATAAAATGGATTTTAAATTTGTATATGAAAAAAATAATGAGAAAAAAGAATTTAATAAAGATCAGTTGCCCGATAGTACATGGACATTTGTTAGCAGAAAAGATGTTATAATAGAGAAGGGAAAGAATAACGAGCCGCCTATAAAAGATTTTTTCCTCAATACTATTTCCGGAACTGACAGCACCGAAGCGATCTTGAACAATCCCCGCGAATATTATTTGTTGTTTATTAAAGATGTTGCAAGAGATACTACCCGTTGGTTTCAAAATTTTAAAAAGATTTATTCTATTGCACAGCAACGGAGCAGACCAATAATTGTTATCGCATCACAGGCAACAGAAGCTCAAGTATTTTTTAATGAAAAAAATAATTTAAATCTGTCCATAGTTAGTTGCGATGCAACAGCGCTGAAAACCGCTGCCCGTACCGATCCTGCGTTGTATTTAATGAAAGGCCCAATCGTTCAACACAAATGGGGCTGGGCAGATTTTGAAAAAGCAACTAGGTGAGTTAAGTGTGATGAGTTATTAGTGATGAGTGCTCAATGGGCAACATTTACTAGCTTAAAAAATCTTAATTCTATCAATTACTCACGCTTTAATTATACTGTTTATTAACTCATCACCCATCACTCATAACTGATAACTTTTGTTCTCCCTCATCATAAAAAAACTCGCTTACGGCATATTAGTTTTAATCGGCGTAGTCGTCATCGTCTTCTTCATGTTCCAGGGCTTTGCAGATCCTGCAAGATTGATCGTTGGACAAACAGGTGATAAAAAAACCATGGACAACATCCGCAAAGAACTCTACCTCGATCAACCCAAATGGAAACAATTCGTTCTCTACCTCAACGATGTTTCACCGATAAGCTATCATTCAACGCAGGAAATAAAAGATAAAAAATTACGTGGCTTTTTTATTGGCGGCGAAAAAAAGATAGGAATTAAAATTCCTTACCTGCGCCGCAGCTACCAAACCAAAAAAGACGTGATAGATGTTTTGCTGGAAGCGTTGCCCGGCACCATCATGCTGGCATTTGCCGCCATGATATTTGCCACCATCATCGGCGTATTGCTCGGCGTACTCGCAGCCGTAAAACAAAATACATGGATGGACACATCATCCGTTTTTGCAAGCGTCATCGGTATCTCTGCGCCTTCATTTTTTATGGCAATCGTTATTGCATATTTGTTTGGCATTGTGCTGCATCCTTACACCGGGCTAAATTTAACCGGCAGCTGGTTCGATATTGATGAAACCACCGGGCAGCGCTACCTTACCCTGCAGAATTTAATTCTTCCCGCCATTACATTGGGCATTCGTCCGCTGGCAATAATTACACAGCTTACACGTAGCTCCATGCTCGATGTGCTTAACCAGGATTATATACGCACCGCTTATGCAAAGGGCTTAAGCAAACGCACAGTTGTGTTTAAACATGCCTTGCGCAATGCGCTAAACCCTGTGATAACAGCCATTACAGGCTGGTTTGCCGAGCTGCTGGCAGGCGCTTTTTTTGTTGAATATATTTTTGGCTGGAAGGGTATAGGCAAGGTTACCGTAGATGCGCTTGACAAACTTGACTATCCCGTTGTTATGGGTTCAGTATTATTTTCCGCTGCGTTTTTTATCCTCATAAATATTCTTGCCGATATTTTATATGGCGTGGTTGACCCGAGGGTGAGGTTGCAGTAGAATGTTTTGTCATCCTGAAGTTTACCCTGAGCTTGACGAAGGGGCGAAGGATTGATGAGTTTTGATTTGAATTTGGGGCTGTGAGCATTAGTAAATTACTCAACTTAAGTTCCCGCTTTACATTCCAAACCTGCCTGTCCGATAGGCAGGTCCGGCACAAGACCATTACACAAAACCTTCACCGTGTTCATTTCAATCGGGCAGCCCGTGAGCAGAAGTATATATCTCACAAACGTATTGTAACTAACAACAATACATAATGTATAATACTAAAGTGCTGATAATGAAGAATAATATTTTTTGATAACGATAATTTAGTATCATATATTTAAGTGTTAGCAGCCATGTTGTAGCGACAATCAGCCAATGCTGGATCTTCAATCGGCGTTGTACCTCAGTTCATCAACATGCTGACAAAGCAAATTTTTATTAGCCTCACATGTTTGTGCTTTGATAATGGGACAAGTGCCGAGCAAAAAAATTTTGCTTAGCTCATGTGTAACCATTGAGGGGTGACGAGCTGAAATGCGTTGCGCCTATATCTTCCCTGGCCAAATCTAAAAACTTTGAACTTTTCACAGTAACATATAAGTTCCCTTCAGCCTACTTCAAATTTGACAGGTGATATGTCTTCAAATAGCCTATTATTCAATTTTTCTTCACTAAAAAAACTGATATAATTTATAGTAAATTTGCCTTAATGCAGATATTGGCAGTAAAATAATATATTAAACGTATGACAACTTCTTCCAATTCCTTTTCCGGAGGTTTGAGCATGAGTACGGAACCAGTTCGGTGTCCCAAGTGCAACGGCGTTATGGTGCAGGGGTTCATTATCGACTGGCAGGAGTCAAAGTTTTCACGCGTCAGCAACTGGGTCGAGGGAGTACCGGGTAAGCCCAGCTGGTTTCGTACGACTACTCCAGTTCCAGCGGAAAAGTGCATTCCAGTGGGTACGTTCCGCTGTTCGGTGTGTGGTTTCCTGGAGTCATATGCGCACCCGGGATTTGCTGCCAAGTGACCAAGCTTGCAGACCTAAAGCGAACCTGCCGAACTGCGTTCTGGATAACCGCAGCACATCTGAACACAGACGGGCAGCCTGACTAAGCACACCCCACGCTATTCTTAGTATGTTCAAAAAATAAAAGTAACGCTGTCCGTAGTTTGTAACTACTCTCGCCGTTGATTTCTATGACAAAAACAAAACTATTTTAGGCTGATCTTTTCACATATTCCTGTTGCTTATTA
>JALYYX010000175.1 GCA_030946075.1 Bacteroidota bacterium
CCCCGATAACGGCTTAACATTACCCGATACTGCACCTTGTATAAATTTTGTTCTACCTCTTTAAAAAAATCATCAATCCCACCAAAGTGATCATTACCTGTCCACAATAAGCTGTACTCCGCAGTTGTAAGATCAAGAATAGGTTTATGAACAGGGAAATCAAATCGCTTTGCAGAACGTATCAATGCATCTTTCCATAATCCCATTTTTTCGCCACGCCATGGCGCTATCGCATTTTCATAAACGCTTAATCTTTTATCAGGGATTACAAGATCCGGATCGATACCAAGCACAAGAGAAAAGCCGCCACATGTAGGACATGCCCCATAAGGATTATTAAAAGAAAATAAATTGGGAACAGGTTCTTCAAACTTTAATCCATCCAATTCAAATTTATTAGAGAACTGCAAAGTTTTGTCGCCATTGATTTCTAAAATCACTTCCCCTTCTCCTTCGTAAAACGCAGTATTAACTGAATCGGAGATACGGTGTATATCATCTTCTTCAAAACCTGCCTGTCCGGTAGGCAGGTCTTTTACTACTAACCTGTCTATAAGAACAAAAGCTGTGCGATGCTGGAAGTAAGATTTAAAATCTTTTGTTTCCTGTATATCTTCTATTCTTAAAATTTGCTTATCAACATAAATTCTGGAAAAACCTTTTTGCATCAGGATGCTTAGCTCTTCTTTTATATCTCTTTTGTGATGTTGTTTAAAAAGAACCAACAATAAAACTTTATCTCCGGCTTTTAATTTAGTGATGGCTTCCACAACATCTTTTACATCATCTTTCTTCACTTCTCTACCTGAAACAGGAGAAACGGTTTTCCCTATCCGTGCAAATAACAATCGCAGGTAATCATAAATTTCTGTCATGCTGCCAACCGTAGAGCGTGGCGTACGGGTTGTAACTTTTTGTTCGATGGCAATGGCGGGACAAAGGCCTTTTATATAATCTACATCAGGCTTGTTCATACGAGCCATAAACTGGCGTGCATACGAACTTAAGCTTTCTGCATATCTTCTTTGTCCTTCGGCGAATAAAGTATCAATAGTTAATGAAGATTTACCTGATCCGGAAACACCTGTTACAACTATTAATTTATTACGTGGTATCTCAACCGTAACATTTTTAAGATTGTGCATTCTTGCACCCTTAATAAGAATGTTATTAGATTCATTAATTTTTTTGCCTGAAACTTTATTTGTAACTGATTTTAGCGTACTCATTTGTGGGAGTGCAAAGGTAATCCCAATTAGTATTTTTTTAGCTACTGATATGCAATAAGAACAATAAAACTTATTGTGCTCTTAAAAATATTTTAAAAAATAATTAGGAAAAAATTTGTTTTTATAAAAACTTTATATATTTTGCACTTCCAATATTCTGAAAAAAATGAAAAACCTATCGCCTACTGCAATAGATTTCTACATTCCATTTCATTTTATTGGGTAACAAACAAAACAATATTCCAATAATCCAAAAAATGTAGAATTTTATGAAATCCCTTACCAATCTTACAGACCAGCAACTTATTCATTTGTATATGGATGGTGACGCTGAAAGCCTTTCAACCCTTGTTTACCGTTACAAGGACAAGATTTACACTTCAATTTATTTACTGGTTAAAGATAAATATCTTGCTGAAGATATTTTTCAGGATGCTTTTATCAGAATTATTGACACTTTAAAAACAGGACGTTACACAGATGAAGGAAAATTTTTACCCTGGGCAATGAGAATTGCACACAACCTTTGTGTTGATCATTTTAGAAAAGTAAAACGGCAGCCAACTATTAAAACCAGTGATGACCGTGACATTTTTGAAGTTATTAATTTTTCAGAACCCGGCGCTGATCATAAAATGATGCAGGGACAAAGCTACGACAGGGTAAGAAAAATGTTAGAGTTACTTCCTGAAGATCAGAGAGAAGTTATTATTATGAGACACTACGCTGATCTTAGCTTTAAAGAAATTGCAACACTTACCAATTGCAGCATCAACACAGCTTTAGGCCGCATGCGTTATGGCCTTATTAATTTAAGAAAGATGATGACTGAAAAGCAAATAGCTTTATAAGATATTTTGTAACCCCCAATAATTATTAAAATCCTTTCGATATTTCGGAAGGATTTTTTTGTGTCTTTTTATTTTCAATAATTAGCTTATGCAGATTCATGAAAAATTTATTGGCAGAGTTTATCCTGAGGAACGAAGGGCTCCGTTTAAAATACTTTCTTTTGGAAACACAAAATCATGGAAACCTTTTCCTATTCTCCGCCTTTACTTCGTTTAAAATCTTTACAAACCGCTCTACATCCGGCTCGTAGCCGCCGGCATTCTTAATAATTTTTCCTGTTTCATCAGTAAAAATATATAATGGCTGTGCATTGGAGTTAGCGATCGTAGCTTCAAAATCAAGGTTTTTAGCACCAACATTATTTATTTTTGAGCCATCAAACTTGGAAATATATTTTTCATTTTCAGGTAATGCTCTTTTTTCATCAACATACAACGAGGCCACAATAAAATCTTTATGAAGACTATTACTTACTTCCGGCTTTGATAGTACTTCGGCCTCCATCTTACGGCAATTAGCACAACTATGTCCGGTAAAATCTATCATTATTGGTAGATGCATTTGTTTGGCAGCTGCAACGGCCTCATCAAAATCAAAAAAAACTTCTACCCCCGGAATTTCTGATGATAAAATATCAATGTATTTTTTGGGTTTGATTATTAAGCCTGATGATGTTTGGTTTTGAGATGAATCAGATCCTGAATTTTTATTATTTCTAATCAACTTCTCCAAATTAAATTCCTGTGTTTTATTTTCAGGGAGCCATCCGCTAATTCCATTTAACGGCGCACCCCACAAACCTGGTATCATGTAAACTGTAAATGCCAAAGCTCCTATTGCAAAAAATGTTCTTGTGACAGTTAAATAAGGATGTCCATAATCATTCAAAGGGAGATGATCATCATGTTTAAATTTTAGTTTACCTAAAAGATAGAGGCCAAGCAATCCAAAAAGAATTATCCATAAACTTAGATATACATCACGGTTAAGAATATGCCAATGATACGCCAGATCAGCATTTGAGAGGAACTTCAAGGCCATTGCCAGTTCAATAAAACCAAAAGAAACTTTTAATGTATTTAACCATCCCCCTGATTTTGCTATTTTATTCAATAACCCCGGGAAAAAAGCGAAGAAAGCAAACGGCAATGCAATAGCAATGGAAAATCCCAGAAATCCGATTACAGGACCAATCCTTTCTTTTTGCTGACTTACATCAATTAAAAGGTTTCCTATAAAAGGCGCAGTGCAGGAGAATGAAACTAACACTAACGTTAGTGCCATAAAAAATATTCCGGAAAAGCTGCTGATGTGGGCTTTAGAATCTACTTTGTTTGTCCAGCCGGCAGGCAAAGTAATTTCAAAGGCACCCAAAAAAGAAATGCCAAAAAGAAGAAATAATAAGAAAACAAAAATATTAAAAACAGCGCTGCTGGAAATTTGATACAAAGTATTTTGCCCAAAGATGAGTGTAAGAAAAAATCCCAGGATTGTAAATATTGAAATGATAGAAATAGAATACAGCGTCGCATTTTTTATCCCATGCACTCTTGTATTGCTCCTCTTTAAAAAAAAAGAAACTGTTACAGGGAACATGGCATACAAACACGGCTGCAGTACAGAAATAAATCCCCAACGCAAGCCATCAAGAAAAGTTCCCATCAATGTTTTCGGGATATCTTTTACATGATTTGTAGTATCTGTTTGTGCAAAAACTATCAGAGCTGAAATACAAAAGAAAGCGGTAAGGAAAAATTTTAATCTCTTCATTATACTCAGCAAGATAAAAAAATAGGATAACAAAATGCTATCCCATAAATTTTAGAAAAGCGTATCACATTTTTATTTTGAATTCCACATCTTTGGGAGGCAGACATTGTTTATCATTACAAACCATATAAGTGATAGTTCCTGAAATTTTATTCCCTCCATTTAATTTTAGCAACTGCACAAAATCTACAGTTGTTTCAAAATATTTTTGATTGGTTTGAAACTCTTTCTCATAAACAGTTTTCATCTTCCCCTTTTCTTTTACAGGGCCTACAATTTTTCCTTCTTTAAATTTTATCTCTGTTGCCTGTGCACCGCCTGCAGGATTGTTGACCGAATAAATATGCCATTTACTTTGAATGTTTGCTTTTATATGAACCTCGTAAAGATTATCGTTCTTTTTTACTGTTGAATAATCGAATGTAACCGGGTTTAAAATTTGTGCCTGAACACTAAACAAAATAATTAGCGCCAATAAAGTAAAAAGTAATTTTTTCATTATTAATGTTTGTGCAAATTTACAGGAATGATGGGGCAGATAAATATCCCATATCTTACCGATAGGCACTTTAACTTTAGTTTATAGAAAACAAATCTTTAAAAATATTTTTCCCGTCCTCATTCCCTAATTCTCTGCTGCACGCTCTTTCAGGGTGGGGCATCATTCCAAAAACATTTCTTTTTTCATTGCATATTCCTGCAATAGCTTCTGCAGATCCGTTTGGATTTTGTTTCAGAACATTTCCCGAATCATCACAATAACGGTATAAAATCTGTTTATTAATATTAAGTTTCTTTAAGGTTTCAATATCAGCAAAATATCTTCCTTCGCCATGTGCTATTGGGATTTTATTTATTTTTTTTTCTGCATTCTCATTTTTTATATAAACATTTTTACAAGCAAACTGCATATTGATATTGCGCAATAAAACTCCCGGGAGTAACCCGCTTTCGCATAAAATTTGAAAGCCATTACAAATGCCTAATACTTTTCCTCCATTGTTTGCAAATTCAATAACACTTTGCATCATGGGGCTAAACTTCGCAATAGCACCGCATCTTAGGTAATCGCCATAACTAAATCCGCCGGGTAATATTATACAATCATCCTGAGTGAATGATGACAGATCTTTATTTTTATGCCATAGTTCTATTACTTTCTGATGTAATATATTTTGTAATGCATATATAACATCCCTGTCGCAATTAGATCCCGGAAAAACTACTACTCCAAATTTCATCTGTTATTTTTAAAATGTTTTCAAAGATATGAAGTGCAAATAATTATATTTTGTAACTGATTATTATAACAAGAAATACCATCGACCAATGTAATATTAAAGGCAGCCATTTTTTTGAAGGGTACAAAAATGCACAACCTATGTATGCCGATAAGGGGACTGCTGTTAATATCCAATATTCAAAGGTATGTGTGGCATTAATGAAAGGAACGAAAACTGCAACCAATAAATATAATAATATCAGGCTCCATCTTTTTCTTACCTGTACCAATTGCCTTCTGAAATTTGCCCGCACAAAGAAAGCTCCGGTTAGAAATGAAAGTAAAACAATACTAATGGCAACCCATTCCCAACGGTTACCATGTAAGTAAGGGTAACTAATTTCAAATTGCGGTAATTTATAATTGTTTAGTTTATCTGACAAAAATAAATAAGCAAACAAAAAATAATAGGGAGTTACAATACCTAAAACAGCAATTATCCATTCTGCTAAAATAAACGGCCGGGCTACAATTAATGCAAAAATAATTAACAGTGTAAATGCCAGGGAAGGCAAATAAAAGAACGTGGACACACCAATCATTATACCGATATTAAAAATTGTAGCTTTAGAATTTGTATTAGTATATAGATTACTCATTTTTGCCCAAGCCCATATCAGCAGTGTGTTTATAACTAACGAGGCACTCAATACATTCCATTCGCCAAATAGCGAAGTAACGAGCAGGTAACTCATTGCAGGCAGATAATTAGGGCGCTGCATGAGTTTTTGCTCATTAATTAATTTATTAAAAGTTACTGCCTGTGTAAAAAGTAAAGTGTAAATGATTACAGGATAAATTATTGGAGCTTTTGCCCCAAAAGGTTGCAGCCCTTCCAAAATTTCTCTGAAGAAAAAACCATCTGTTTTCTGCGTTTCAGGTAATTGGGGATTAATGAACCAGGCTAATTTTAAAAGCAGCCCATAAATAAATAATATAAAAGGATTAAAAGGATTATTGGCTTTAAAAATGCCCACCACGGTAAAAGTTTAAAAGGTTTATGAAGTTTAAAAAGATTAAAAAAATTAAAACATTCAGCTTTGAACCTTTCAAACTTTTAAACTATTATTCGTAATCAATTTTTGCAAAGCAAATATAGTTTCTGTAAATGCATGGAACAATGATTTGTTTTGCACTTACCTGCTTTGCAAACTTTGGCATAAACTCATATCCCTTATCTAAACTTTTAAGAGTGGGATTACGGGTTAATTTACCATCGGGTGTAATGCTTTGATCTGCAATTAACTGATTTCTTCTTTCCACTTCATTAAATAAAAAATGAAGTTCGCCACCAATATTAATTTGCTGGTACGAAAGAAAATTATCATCTCCATCATCAAATTGATCTTTATGTATAACATTGGTCCAAACTAATTTTCCATCTTTATCAACATTTATAACAACAATGTTATTGTAATAATATCTGGTAAGGGAAGTATTTGTTCTTTGCCTGTAATTATACCAAGAAGATGAGGGAGAATAAAAATAGTAATCAGATGCAGACATATAGGGGTAGCCGTACAAATAATCCATCCTGTTCCATGGGTTTCCTCTTGATTGGCTGGTAAAGTCTTCAGCAGATAAAATAAATCCGCCGTCTTTTTTTAATATAATATTCCTGATAAAATAATCATTAAAAGCAAACTTTATATGGCCGCCGGATTTTGCTTCTCGTTTTAATTCATCACTGAAGGTTGTAGTATTTTGTGCGAAAGGTTTATTAGTTTGTTTATCCCATATTATTGTAAAAAATCCATCAATATCACTACGTTTTCCTCCATAATAAAAAGAGGTTACAACATACCGCCTGTTAGCATTATCTATTTTTAAATTCACATTATCTAAATAAATCTTATTAAGCACTACCTCATTCATTTCAAATTTGTCTGACTGCGGAGATTTTGTTGCAAGAAATAATTTTGAAATATATTCTCTGTTACCTTGCTTTATCCCTTCTGTAAATATGAATGTGCCTTCATTATCTACAAAAAAATCACTCAAAACATTTTTACGTTCTTCATAAGGCAATTCCATTCTGGATAGGTGCTGCCTCTCTAATTGCGAATTAAAAAGAATAGTGGCAAAATTAAATTTTTCATATTTTTTCTGAATTTTGTAAACCATTATTTTTTGTTTGTTCTCACTGTATATTGTGTTGTAAATTTTGTTATCGCCAAACACCCCTACGTGTGTGGTATCTAACTCCACAGGTTCATTTAATTTTTTACCATTGCCATCAATTTTTACAGCCATGCAATGCACAATACCTCTTTTTTGAAATTCATAAATTATGTAAGCAAAATCAGGATAAGCAATAAAATCAGTATTAATGGTTTTGTCAGGAATGAAATCCAGATAGGCTTTTTCTTTTAAACTCATACCATTATCATAAACACTAATTGTATGTCTGTTGCGAATATTTTTATATACCAAAAAATTGCCACTAACCTTGCCTATTATTTCAAAATTTATTGATCTGGAATCTTCATTTTCAGGTTGTGTATAGGTTATTTGCTGTGCGCTGCAAATGGTTGGTACAATTAATAACAATAAAAAAAATAATCTTCTAAATTTCATACCGTTGTATTAAGATTAAATTTACACGAAATTCATTTGTGTTTAAAAAATAATTGAACTAATAACATGCCTACAGTACTCATCACAGGCGGAACGGGACTTGTGGGAAAAAATTTAACAAGGCATTTAGCGAATAAAGGATACGATGTAATTATCCTTAGCCGCAGCACTCATTCATATAACAATGCAAGGATAACATATGCTGCATGGAATATTGAGGAACAGAAAATAGATGCAGATGCGATTTTAAAAGCAGATTATATTATTCATTTAGCAGGAGCAGGGGTAATGGATAAAAAATGGAGTGAAAAATATAAAAAAGAAATTGTTGCGAGCAGAACAAAAAGCAGCGAATTATTAATTAAAGTATTAAAGGAAAATACGAATAAGATAAAAGCAATTATCTCAGCATCTGCAATTGGATGGTATGGTGAAGATGATAAACCAGTAATTAATAAAAATGGATTTATAGAAACTGCACCGCCGGCAAAAAACTTTTTAGGCCAAACCTGCAGGCTTTGGGAAGAGAGTGTGGAACCAGTAACAGCTCTCCATAAAAGATTGGTAAAACTTAGAACAGGCATTGTATTAAGTAACCATGGCGGCGCTTTTCCTGAATTTGTAAGGCCATTGCGTTTTGGTATGGCAGCCATTTTAGGCAACGGAAAACAGGCGATAAGCTGGATACACATTGAAGATATTTGCCGGATGTATATTTATGCAATAGAAAATGAACACATCTCAGGTACATACAATGCTGTGGCTCCTTCACCGATAAGTAATAAAAAATTTATTTTGAAATTAGCAGAAAAATTGAGAGGGCAATTCTACATTCCCATGCACGTTCCGCAATTTTTATTAAAAGTATTTTTGGGAGAACGGAGTATTGAAATTTTTAAAAGCACAACTGTAAGTTGCGAAAAAATAAAAAATACCGGCTTTACTTTTTTATACCCTTCGGTAGATGCAGCGTTAACTGAATTGACAAAAAAGGAATAAATCCTAATCAAAGATCCTGGGTTTGAAATCTTTTAACTGATATAAAATAATATAAACAAAGATATACAACACTTAGCCCCAGCAAAACATATAAGTTTGGTGGCGTTCCAAACTTTACAATATTTCTAAAAAACGGAAAAGAAATTAAATTATCAACCGTATTTAACGGAAGATAATCCCCCGGGCCATCATTTCTTCTAACGCCGCCCATGTTATTAAGTATAGCGCCTAAAAAATTCTCAATAATAAATGAATATAAAAAGAAAAGCCCAATGGCAAGCCCGGATCGTTTTATCAATATTCCGATTAACAACGCAAGCAGGCAATAAGATAATGCCTGAATAAAATAGTATCCTATAAATTCAATATTCTCGATATTAAAAGTACTGCCTGCAATAAATCCAAATAAAATAGCAGTTATAAAAACAAATATGGCAGATAAAAATGAAATAATTATGATGAGTGTAATTTTTACATGAATGAATTGCAGCCTGCTCCATCCGTCAATAATATTCTGGCGGTGTGTTTTAAAACTGTATTCATTGGTTATTGAAGTAATGATCATTAACCCGGGAATAAAAAGTAAAAAGCTGGAGAAGTACGAAACTGTATGCCATACATTTGGAAAATCGAACGGACTGCCTATGAGCACATTGGCTTGTGCACTGCCTTGAGATATTCCCTGCTTTATATAAAAAACAAAATAATTAAGCCCCACAATACTCACTAAAAACAGTGTTGTGAGTACCCAGAAAGTTTTATAGGATTTTATCTTCAGCCATTCTATTTTTAATAAGTTCATCATAATTATTAGTTGTTGGTTAGTTCAAAAAATTTCGCTTCCAGGCTTTTCTTTTTCAAATGAAGATGGTTTAAAACAATACCATTATTAAAACAATGTTTATTTATGTCAGCCAGGTTGGCCACGCCTATTGGATAAAATAATTGCACTACATTTTCTTCCTCTTTTATATTAGTATAGTTGTTAAGAGATTTTAATATCAGCAAAAGTTTTTCATTATCCTCAGAGCTAATTTCAACTATATCTTCATTCGCTAAAATTTCATTTACGTTTCCGGTTGTAATTAATTCTCCTTTTTTTAAAATGGCTACATGTGTACAAACTTTTTCCACTTCATCTAAAAGATGGCTGGCCATAATTATAGTTTTCCCTTGCTGGAATAATTTTTTTATCAGCTCTCTTATCTCTGCAATACCAACAGGATCCAAACCGTTGGTAGGCTCATCAAAAACCATTACCTGCGGATCACCCAAAAGGCACGAAGCTATAGCCAGCCGTTGTTTCATGCCCAAAGAATATGTGTTGAATTTTGAATCCTTTCTTTGCGTTAGGTTTACAATTTCCAGCACGCGGGGAATATCAGCGGCGCTTTGTCCTTTTATAGCGGCTGCAATCTCAAGATTTTTTTGAGCAGATAAATAATGATAAAAGTTTGGTGTTTCCAGCAATGTACCTATCTGCTTTCTTTGCTCTGCGGTGGGTTTTTCATCAAACAAGCGATAAGTTCCTTTTGTTGCTTTAAGTACATCCATAATAATTCCCAGCAGGGTTGTTTTGCCACTGCCGTTCGGCCCTAAAATGCCAAACACAGAACCCGAAGGAACAGTAAAGCTTACATTTTTAAGCGCCCTTACAACACCATAATTTTTATAAATATTCTCTACAGTTAAAACCGGCATAGTTAGTTATTAGTTATTTTTAAAGATAGAGAAAAGTTGTGAGTGAGAAAATTTGATTGAATAAAATCTTTTAAAATGAGCAGTTTAAAACTTGACAGAAATGATTTTGGAGAAATTGGGAACAAAGGAAATGTAATTGCAAAAGATGAATCATTACAGTTGCTGAATGAATGGGTATTAAATGACAGGCTTAAACTCCACATGAAGCAGGTTGCGTATTTAATGCAACGTTGGGCTGCAGAAAAAGAACAGCTACATGCTGAAGATCAATGGCAGTGGGAGCTTGCAGGCTTATTGCATGATGCAGACTGGGATCAATGGCCTGACCAGCATTGCAAAAAAATAATTGAGGAATTGGAAAACAGAAAGATTGATCCGGAAATTATTCATGCAATTGCATCGCATGGCCCAAATCATTTTGGAGTAAATCCTGAAACTAAAATGGATAAAATGCTGTATGCTTTTGATGAGCTTTCCGGATTGATTCATGCATATTCTTTAATGCGTCCCGAAGGGTATAAAGGAATGGAATTAAAAGGAGTGAAGAAACGTTTAAAAGAAAAATCTTTTGCGGCAAATGTTTCCCGTGAGGAGATTTATGATGCATGTGAACGGGCACAAATTTCTTTGGAGGATATAATTAATTTTATTATTCAGCACCAG
>JALYYX010000176.1 GCA_030946075.1 Bacteroidota bacterium
GAAAACACTTTCAACATAAAAGATACCGTTCCAACGAATAAAAATATTGATATAGATATTGATATTAAGATGAAAGATATTGATAAGGTGATTAAAGAAAGTATGGACGCGGTAAATAAAAGTTTGAAAGAAATTGAATGGAATAAAATTTCTGATGAAGTAAGCAGGTCGTTACAAAAAATTGATTTTACTAAAATGCAGGCGGATATTGAGAAATCAATAAAAAGCGTTGACTGGAATAAGATGCAAATGGATATTGACAGATCAATAAAAGAGATTAATTGGAGCAAAATAAAAAATGAGATGAATTATGCAATGAATGACATTGATAAAGAAAAAATACACAGAGAAATAGAGAAAGCTATGATAGATGTAAATAAAAGCTTAAAAGAAGCAAAAAAAATAAATACTGAAAAGTTGAAGAAAGAAATGAGAAAAGTAAAAGAAGAAATGGATGCAAATAAAGATAAGATAAGACTTGAGATGAACAAAGCTAAAGAAGAAATAATGAAAGCAAAAAATTCATAAATATCTGGCATAGAAATCGTTCTTTTATTTTTACACTAAAAATAAAAATTATGAAAAAGTCAATCTTATTCAGCTTTCTTTTTACAATTATGATCGCAACATCCTGCTCTGATAATAAAATAAGTGAGGACAAAGTACCTACTGCAGTGGTAACCAACTTTAAAGCCAAATATCCAACAGCTACAGATACCAAATGGATAACAGAAAAAAGTGATGGCAAAACAATTTATGAAGCACAATTTAAAGAGGGAGGCAAAGACATTGAAGCAGAATTTAATGAAGACGGAAGTTTTAAGAAAGAAGATTAATAAATGAAACAAAGTATTGCCCACATTGCTTTAGTTGTAAATGATTATGATGAGGCGATAAATTTTTACACAAAAAAATTAAATTTCACTCTGGTAGAAGATACTCCTCAAAGTGAAACAAAAAGATGGGTATTAGTTGCTCCTCCAGGCTCAGAGGGATGTAGTTTATTGCTTGCAAAAGGAGTTGGTGATGCACAAAAAAGCAGGATAGGAAACCAAACCGGAGGACGTGTTTTTCTCTTTTTAAGAACCGATGATTTTTGGAGAGATTATGAAAACATGAAAGCTAAAGAAATTGTTTTTGTACGAGATCCAAAGGTGGAAGAATATGGAACAGTAGCGGTTTTCAAAGATTTGTATGGCAACCTTTGGGATCTTATAGAATTTAAAAACTAATTACAGAATGTTTTAAATGTTACTTTAATTATAAGGCTTTGAACACAAAAATTTTGTCCGTATCATCTCCTTTGTAAAATTTTTATTATTTTGCCATCTTACCTACCGGATTTAAAACTTAATGCTCCTTTAATTACACCTGATATTTATTTCATTATTAAAATTATTTAGCATGAAAAAGCTATCATTTGTTTTTATTGTGGTAATCGTAGCGGGTGCATTTTTTCTTTCTAAGTGCAGTGATAACAACTCCACTGAAGCCAACAACCACAAGGATACTACCTCTGCAAAGACCCCCAATTACGGCGGTTATACAAGCCAGGTAAAATGGGGAGAACATCTTGTAATGTCAATAGGTTGCGGCGATTGTCACACACCTAAAAAAATGTCTCCGAGAGGGCCTGTAGATGATTCATCATTACTGTTATCAGGCCACCCGGCTAAAATGCCACCACCGGATGTTGACAGAAAAGCAACCGAAAGTAAAGGCCAGGCAGTTACCAATACATTAACCGCATGGGTAGGGCCCTGGGGTATTTCGTATGCTGCAAACTTAACGTCCGATACCACCGGGATAGGCATGTGGAGTGAAGAGCAGTTTATATTTGCTTTGCGAAATGGAAAATACAAAGGGCTGCCTAACAGCAGGGACTTATTGCCTCCAATGCCATGGCAATCTCTCAGAAATTTAACCGATGATGAGTTGAAAGCAATGTTTTCTTATTTAAAAGCCACACCGCCGGTTGAGAATGTCGTTCCAGCAGCGGCACCACCCGTTAGTGCACCGCAGCATTAATTTTTGCTTAATAAAAAAATGTATGTAGCCGGCTTTTGAGTTTCAATTAAGCTTCATTGGCGTCGCACTCTTGTACATTGGTTCTTTACGCAGCTTAACTAAGGGTACGCTTTTACAATAATCATTCGCGAAAATAAAAAGTTGCCCATTGAATCTGCAAGTACAAGGGAGTGACACAACGATGCTAAATAAAATTACTAAAGCCAGTAACCAAATCCTTTTATTTTTTCATCAACATTTTCCCTGCTGCTTCTTTGCAATATTGCTGCAGGGTTTTAAATAATGCATCTATCGTTTCAATGGTTGTATGAATGTTTACAGGGTTGATCCGAAACCAGGTTTTGCCTTTAAGAATAGTAGTTGCAAACCAGAATTGCCCTTCCTTCTCAATCTGTTCGGCAACATCAATATGCAGTTTAGTAAGTTCTTCATTGGTAAGGTTTGCTTTGTAGCGAATACAAATTGCAGACATTTTTGGCTCTGTTGCTGATTCAAATTCTTTACTGTTGACCACAAGCTTGTGTAAATAATTTGCCTGTTCAACATTGTTGTCAACCCACTCGCCAATTTTATCTTTTCCGTAATGCTGAAAACTCATCCACACTTTCAAACTCCTGAAACGTTTTGATTGCTCAAAACCATGAACATAAAATTGATAACGTTCATTATTTCTATCGCTTTTATCAGTAAGATATGCATGTTGAATGCCAAAAGATCTTGTTAACTGATCATGATCTTTAACTAAAACAGCACCACAATCCAGCGGGGCATAAAACCATTTATGCGGATCGATAGTAACTGAATCAGCAAGATGCAATCCTTTTAGTAATTTTTTATTTTTATGCGATAACAACATGCCGCCGCCATACGCTGCATCTACATGAAACCAGCATTGTTCTCGGACAGCAATTGTATGCAAAGCCTCCAGATCATCAACTACACCCAAATTTGTGGTGCCCGCCAAACCTACGATGCACAAGGGTTTTATACCTTCTGCTTTATCTTTTTCAATTGCCTTTTCCAATGCATCAATTTGTAATTGGAAATTTTCATCAGTTGGTAATGCTCTTAAAGCATTTCTGCCAATCCCAATTGCATCAACAGCTTTATCAATAGAAACATGTCTCTCTTCTGAAACATACACAGCCCAGTTGCCTTGTATACCTTCATGCTGTGCAACATCTCCTGTAGTAAAATCTCTTGCTAATTTCAGTCCGATAAAATTTGCCATCATTCCTCCACTTGTTAGGTTACCACCGGCTTTTTCATTATAGCCAATCAAATCATTCAGCCAGCGAATAACCCGAAGTTCCATTGCAGTTGCAGAAGGGCCAATTGTATAAGCTCCTAGATTTTGATTGATTGCGGAAGCAAGCAAATCTCCTAAAATGCC
>JALYYX010000180.1 GCA_030946075.1 Bacteroidota bacterium
CTTCAATGTCAGTTTTAAAATATGGGATGGATTATGGCCATCTGGATATAAATAATTTAAATATTGCTGCAAATAATCTTTTCTATAGTTTAGATACAACAGCGTTAACCATAAAGTCCGCCTCCCTTAAGGAAAAAAGTGGTTTTGTATTAAATGAATTGAATGCAGATTTTTTATTTACAAACAACCAAACCTATCTTAAAAATTTATACATAAAAACTCCCGGTACAGTTCTTCGCAGAGACTTTGTTATTAGTTACCCTTCTCTTGCAAAGCTTGCAGCAAATCCATCAACATTGCTTTTAAATTTAAACATTGAGAGCAGCAGCGTTCAGGTAAAAGATATTCTAACGTTTGCACCCACACTGCGAACATTGCCGGCCTTTGCAAACCCATACCAGGTGTGGGATTTGAATGGAAAGGTTTTCGGTCATCTGAATGATCTTCATTTTAATGATCTGAGATTTAAAGGACTAAGCAATACGACATTATTTGTTTCAGGCACTCTAAAAGGTTTGCCCGATCCTAAAAAATTTACATCCGATCTGAATATTAAATACTTGAGAACAGGAAGAAAAGATATTTTATCTTTTTTGCCAAAAGGTACAATGCCTAACACATTTACTTTACCGGAATCTATCTCTGCAATGGGCAGAATTAAAACCAACATTAATGATTTGGTTACAGATATTACCATTAGCACAAATCTTGGATCTGCAAAATTAAAAGGCAGTTTACTCAATTATTCAAAACCAAAAATTGCAAAATATGATTATGCTGTAAATGCGAATAACATTGACCTTGGCACCATAATGAAGGATAAAAAAACCTACGGCATTTTATCCGCCAATTTTAAAATAAAAGGTTCCGGTTTTGATCCCAACACAGCAAACGCAAAAGCAAATGGTGTTATAAATTCTGTTGGATATAATCAATATACTTATAAAAATATTCAGTTTGATGCATCTATTGCTGATAAAAACTATTCGGTTAATGCAAGCATTAGAGACCCGAATGCTGATCTTACCATTATTGCAAACGGAGCCTTTAATGGAAAATATCCCTCAGTACATCTTACTGCAGACATTGACAGTATTAAAACACAGGCCTTACACCTTACCCCGCAAACGCTTTTTTATCATGGAAAAATAGAAGGTGATCTGACAAATACAGATCCTGATCACCTTGCCGGAAATTTATTAATTACAAAATCAGTTTTGGTAAATAATGGAGAAAGAACCCAGCTTGATTCTGTGAAAATTTTTGCAGAAAATTCCAACGGTCAGGAGTTAATTCGCTTGCAAACGCCATTTTTATTTTCGGAAATAAAAGGGCAATATAAACTCACGCAGCTTGGTGATATTATTCAGCAATCTATTGATCCATATTTTTCTCTTACCAATAAAAAAAATACAAACCCTGTAGACCAACACAATTTTACTATTACAGCTAATGTTATTGATAACCCTTCACTTCGTGCATTTCTTCCTGACCTGAAAAGATTGGATTCTGTAAAAATAAATGCAAGTTTTTCTACCCAAAACGGAATGAGCGCAAATGTAGATGCTCCTGTAATTTTTTATGGGGCAAATCAAATTCAAAATGTAAAACTAAATGCAGTAACAAGAAATAATCAGGTTGAATTCAATACATCATTCGGCCAGTTTAAAAGCGGAACTTTTGCCATGTATGCTACAACCCTTAATGGCACTATCTCAAACAACTTCATTAATTTCTCAATGGGCATAAGGGATAATAAAGCAAAATATAAATACAGGCTTTCAGGAACATTAAGCCAGCCTTCTTTGGATAATTATACTTTCCAATTAAAGCCCGATAGCCTGATGTTGAATTATGAAAAATGGTCAGTAAATACAAATAATAGTTTACAACTTATAAATGGTGACATTGTTGCCAATCAGTTTGTTTTAAATAAAGGCACTCAGGAATTAAGTATGAACAGTGTTGGCGCAGGAACCAACAGGCCACTCAGTGTTGATTTTAAAAATTTCAATATCTCTACCCTTACTGCTTTTCTTCAAACAGATTCGCTTCTTGTAGATGGTGCAATGAATGGAAATATTCTTTTAAAGAATTATAAAACACAGCCAACTTTTACCAGCAATCTTACAGTGAATAATCTTAGTATTTTTAAAGACACTTTGGGAAATGTAATTGCACAAATTAATAATAACACAGCCAATACTTTTAATGCAAACATTGCACTCAGCGGAAGAGGAAATAATGTAACAGCCACAGGAAATTATTTTGTGAAACCCGGTAATAACAGCAACTACGATTTTAATATAAATATTGCACGATTACAGATGAAGGCGCTGGAAGGTCCGTCATTTGGCGCTATCCGTAATTCCTCCGGAACATTAAGCGGAAATATTTCTTTAAAAGGAACCATAGATAAACCGAATATTCTTGGAAAAATAAATTTCCAAAACACTGCTTTCAATGTTACAGCTTTAAACAGTTATTTTAAAGTGAATGACGAAAGCGTAACAATAGACAATAAAGGAATTGGTTTTGATACATTCACCATTCAGGATACTGCTGACAATGATTTGGTAATTGATGGAAGAGTAAATACAACTGATTTTAAAAATTACGCATTCAATTTAACAGTAAATGCAAATAACTTTCAGGCAATAAATACTACCAAAAAAGATAATAAGATTTTTTACGGTAAAATGGTTCTCACAACAGCACTTAATATTAAAGGCACAAATGACGAACCTATAATTGATGGCGCTTTAACGGTAAATGATAAAACTAAATTCTCTGTTGTACTTCCGCAAGCGGAGCAGGGCATGGTAGCGCGTGAGGGCATTGTTCGTTTTGTTGATCTTGATGCTATACCCGAAGATTCATTATTTATGCTGCCCTATGATTCATTAAATGTTTCCCGCCTGGTCGGTTATGATATTTCTACAAATATTACAATAGATAGAAATGCAGAATTCAATTTAATAGTTGATGCAGCAAATGGAGATTTTATAAATATGAAAGGCGAAGGGTTATTGAATGCAGGCATTGATCCCAGCGGAAAAATAACATTAACAGGATCGTATGAACTGGATGAAGGATCTTATGAAATATCTTTCAACTTTTTAAAGAGAAAATTTGATGTTCAAAAAGGCAGCAGAATAGTGTGGACGGGTGAGCCAACCAATGCAAACATTGATGTATCAGCAGTATACATAGCCAATGCTTCCCCGCTCGATCTTGTTCAAAACCAATTGTCAAATCCCACAACCGTTTTAAAAAATACCTACCTGCAAAAGTTACCATTCCAGGTTTGGCTTACAATGAGAGGAGAACTTTTAAAACCAGTGATAACATTTGATGTGCAGTTACCCGAAGACAAAAATTATATAGTTGATAAAAGCATTATTGCCACCGTTGAAAATAAGTTAGCACAGCTAAGAGAAGAACCCGGAGAAATAAATAAGCAGGTATTTGCTTTGTTATTATTAAATCGTTTTGTAAATGAAAACCCTTTTGATAACAGTAACGGTGGTTTAGATGCCACAGAGTTTGCAAGGCAAAGCGTAAGTAAGCTTCTTACTGACCAATTAAATAATTTAGCCGGAGGGTTAATAGCCGGTGTAGACCTAAATTTTAATCTTACCACTGCATCAGATTATACAACAGGTGAAAAACGGAACCGAACAGATTTTAATGTTGGCCTCAGCAAACAGTTACTGGGCAACCGGTTAAGAATTACTGTAGGCAGCAATTTTGAACTTGAAGGGCCAAGGCCTACCAATCAAATTACTAACAACAATAAGATTGCAGGCAACATAGCCATAGATTATAACCTTAGCAGAGATGGAAGATATATGATAAGAGCTTACAGGAAAAATGAATATGAAGGAGTAATTGAAGGCTATATTATAGAAACGGGCTTAGGATTTATAATAAATGTTGATTACAATCATTTTAAAGAAATATTTAAGCGGTCAAAAACAAAAAAGGATACGAAAACCCCTGTAACAACACCTGCATCGGATAAGTCGAAAATTGCTGAGCCTGTTAAACCTGCTGCCCCTGCAAAGTAAAAATAATCATGAAGAAAAATATTTCAAATCTTGCATTTCTAATTCTTATCTTTTTAATTGTATCCTGCAGCAATACACGCAATCTTCCGCCGGGAGATGCTTTGTACACAGGTGCAACAGTTAAAATAAAAAACAACATCCCTAAAAAGGCAAAGACCGTATTAGAAGAAGACCTTACCGGATTAACAAGGCCAAAACCTAACAGGAAAATATTAGGCATTCCATTTAAACTTACTTTTTTTAACATGGCCGGCGATCCTAATAAAAAAAGTTTTATAAGAAACTTTCTTCGCAAAATTGGTGAACCCCCCGTTTTATTAAGCGACCTTAATCTTGTTAACAATACAAAAGTGTTGCAAAATTATCTTGAGAACAAAGGATATTTTCATGCGGCTGTAAGCGGAGATACAACAGTGAAAGGAAAAAAAGCACATGCAAATTACACTGTAGAAACAGGAACGTTATATACCATAAAAAATATTATGTTTCCTCACGATACTACCAGCCAGCTTGGAATGGCTATAAAAAATACACAGCCTAACACGCTAATAAAATCAGGAGTTCCTTTTAACCTTGATCTTATAAAAGCAGAAAGATCTAGAATAGATGCAGCGCTAAAGCAAAAAGGGTATTATTTTTTCAGCCCCGATTATATATTAGTAGATGCTGATAGTACCATTGGAAATAATATGGTTAATCTCTATATTACTATTAAAAGCACTACGCCACTTTCTGCACGCAAGCCCTATCTTATTAATGAGATTTATATTTATCCTAATTACACGTTAAATACTGCTGCTGTTGATACATCGCATGTAAATGAAATATTTTATAATGGCTATTATGTTGTTGATAAAGACAAAATGTTTAAGCCAAATTTGTTTGAACATATCATGCAGTTTAAGCCAAATGATCTCTACAACAGAAAAGCACATAACCTTGCATTAAACAGGCTTATTAATTTAGGTGTATTCAAATTTGTAAAAAATCGTTTTGAAGTAGACCCTTACACCGATGAATTGAATACGTTTTATTATTTAACCCCATTTCCAAAAAAAACATTACGTGCAGAAATTTCAGGTAATACAAAATCCAATAATAATGCTGGCTCAGTAATAAGTTTTAGCTGGAGAAATAAAAACTTTTTAAAAGGTGCAGAACTTTTAGCGATGAATGCTTACGTAGGTTCGGAAATACAATTCAGCGGACGCCAGCAAGGATTCAATACAAATAAGTTAGGGGGTGAGGTTTCCATTACGGTTCCAAAATTCATTATTCCATTTTTCGTCTTCAACACTAAAGGCGCGTATGTTCCCAAGTCGTATGCAAGAATTGGGTATGATCTTTTAAACAGAACTAAATTATACACCTTAAATTCTTTCAGGGCCGATCTTGGTTATTCGTGGAAACCCAATGAACGTAAGGAATACAAGTACAACCCCATCTCCATAAGTTATGTGCAGCCGCTTAATGTTACTAAGCGATACAGTGATAGCATCGTGCATGATTTTACTTTGAAAAAAGCAATTGAAAAACAATTTATTATTGGCTCCAATGCAACATACAGTTATAATGAAATAGTTGATGACCCAAAAGGTAAGGGATGGTTTGTAACAACAAATTTAGATTTATCAGGTGGCATAGTTGGCCTTATAAAACATCCCAATTTAAAAGCAGGAGATACTGTAAAAATATTTGGTGCTCCTTATTCGCAATATGCAAAAACAGAAGCTGATGTCCGGCATTATTCACGATTGGGACCAAAAACAATTTGGGCTAACAGAATTGATCTTGGCTTTGGATTTCCTTATGGCAACTCTTACGAATTACCTTTTATAAAACAATTTTTTATTGGTGGAACAAACAGCCTCCGGGGCTTTAGAAGCAGAACTGTTGGGCCAGGTACCTACATATCTCCGAGGGCAGATAGTACAGACTTTTATCCTGACCAGTCAGGCGATATAAAACTGGAGATTAATACCGAGATAAGACAAAAGATTTCCGGTATTTTAGAATGTGCATTTTTTGCCGAAGCAGGCAACATTTGGTTAAAGAATAAAAATAAAGATAAGCCCGGCGCTGAATTCACTAAAGATTTTTTATCCCAGCTTGCAATTGATGCCGGTATTGGTTTACGCTTTGATCTGCAGATATTACTTCTGCGCTTTGATGTTGCAGTGCCTTTAAGAAAGCCATGGTTTGTACCACCGCCAACTGCATTGCAACAGATAGATTTTAAAAGTGCTGTCTGGAGAAAACAAAATATTGTTTTCAATATCGGTATTGGTTATCCTTTCTAAGGGTTCGGCTATATCTCAAAAAATAAAGAAAACAAATTTCATATAGCCTTAAGATATTGCCTTTTTTATATTCTTTCTTCGTTTATTCTTATATTGTAATAAAATGGATTGGGAGGAGGTTCCATCTGTGGAATCACTTACAGAGTGCGACATTTTTATAACTTTAATATCCAAATTGGTTTTTAACCAATCCGAAACGGATTTCTCTAACTCCATAACGGTAGTACTTGAAAATGTCTGTACAGAATACATAAAGTTAGTTTTAGTAAACGGCCTGTTCCTTAAGGTGTGCAGCAGTAAGTATTGGAGATTTGTAAATGTCAGTTAATATGCGTTATTGGCCTATACTCAATTTGAGTAAATATTAGCTATTTTTAAAAAATATGCCCGATTAATAATTTCGTAATCTCATTTCAACTCTTCTGTTTTGTATTCTGCCCGCAATGGTTTGGTTGGTAGCAATTGATTTATCAGGTCCGAAACCGGCAGATGTGATACGGCTTTCATCGATTCCGTGGCTAACTAAATATGCTTTTACTGATGCGGCTCTATCATTTGATAAAACCATATTTTTCTCGTGTGTTCCGGTAGAATCTGTGTGTCCCTCAATATCTATTTTATAATTGGGGTGATCCTTCAATATAGTTATTATATTATTTAATGATGCATAGGATTTACCTAATAATTTTGAACTGCCTGTAGCAAATAAAATATTCTTTGCAGCAATATTTACTTTTTCAATTATTGCACGTTCAATTACAGGGCAGCCAAAGTTAGTTGCAGGCCCCGGTTCATTAGGGCATTTATCATCCTCATCATTCACACCATCCTTATCTGTATCCGGAATTGGGCAGCCCTGGTATCTTGCAATACCGGCAACCAAAGGGCATTTATCTTCCTCATCATTAATACCATCTTTATCTGTATCAGGAACAGGGCAACCCTGGTATTTTGCAAGGCCTGCAACATCTGGGCAGTTATCATCTTTATCAGCAATACCATCGCCATCTCTATCGGGGCAACCATTTAATATTGCAGGCCCGGCCTGATCCGGACATGAATCAAGGCTATCTACAATTCCATCCCCATCACGGTCTTTAGGAGGTTCGGTTATAAATGTTGTAACGGGTAATTCAACTACTGACGGTCTGCTTTTTTTTTACCAATATTGCTGTAAATGCCAAAGCTATGATATAAATGAGGGGCTGCAAATTCGGTAACAGCAAACCTGTATTGAGAGTTCAGAACAATAAAAGCTTCATCAAACAAATTGATTTGAAATCCAATACCGGTAGGAATAAAGGCGGCGTAATGAAGGTTGTATTTGCTTATACCAATACCAAAATCGGCAAATGGAATAACCCAATGATCATCGTTCACTAATTTTAAATTAAAATTGGATGAAGCCTCCAGCAAAAATTTATTTTGGGTAGTAGTTGGCATGCTCGCTGTTGTATAATTTACAAATGATCCTCCTAAAGTAGCAGAAAAATCTGCATGATTAAAAATCCCCTGTAAATAACTAATTGCAAACCCCGGATTTAGGCGGGCACTTTTAAAAAGATTTTTTGATATAAAAACATTTGAAAGGCCGTTCCTTTTTATATCTGCAGCAGTTTGAAAATCATTTAAAAAAAATGATACTCCAAGCATTGGCCCTTTACGGACGTCAGTTTTTTGAGCAAAACAACTTGTAAATAATATCACTGAAAAAGCGGAAAGAATTAATTTCTTCATAAAAGTAAGTTTTCTTATCGGGCAAAAATAACGGCTTAGTTTCAAAACAAGAAATTATTTACGCACATAATATAATTAACTCTACGCCAGTTTATAATATTACTTTCTTTTAAGTTTACCAAGCACTTCAAGTTTTACTTTGATTATTCCCATTCCAATAAAATTTAATTTTTCTGCAGCGGTTCTTGAAAGGTCTATTAATCGTTTATTTTTAGGATGCAGCCTGTCAGTAATCTGAACAATTACTGATTCATCATTACGCACATTTGTTACCTTAACCCACGTACCTAATGGCAGTACATTGCATGCAGCTGATAATTTTTCAGAACTGTAAATATTGCCATTAGCGGTTTTGCGGCCATTAAACTTTTGCGCATAAAAGCTTGCTATACCATATTTTATAATAATTTCTTTAGAAGATGAGGGCGGAGGCGTTTTTATTATAGAAGAATCCTGCGCCAATCCCTGCATAAAAACAATAGAAAGAAAAATAATGGATATACAGGTTAGGAATTTTAGCACTGCCGCAAAATAAAGTTTATTTGATTAAACAATATTATTTATTCGCAAAGTATTTTTCTCTTAGCATTTTATCCTCACCATAAATATCCTCGTAAAAAATAATTTTACCGTTTTTGCCCTCACATGTAAAATATCTTATGAATAATGGAATGCGGTTTTTTACAATAATTGTTTTCTTTACTTTATTCGCAAGCCAGTTTTTAATAGAATCACTTGTGTAATTAAGTGTGCTGCCTGTTTTTTGATTCATACTATCGTTTGATGCAATATAAAATGCAAGCTTTTGCCATTCCTGTACCCGTACACAACCATGGCTTAAAGCACGTAACGAATTTTTAAAAAGATAACGCTGATTGGTATCATGCAGATAAACATCGTAAGGATTATTAAAATTAAATTTTAAAATTCCCAAAGCGTTTGCATCACCACTGCCTTGTATAATTTTATAAGGAATTCCTTTTGTATATTTTTCCCAGTTAACAGAATACGGATCTACTGTTTCTCCTTTGGCATCTACCAAACTAAATCCTTTTCGGGCAAGATAACCTGCATCTCTTTTCATTGCGGGAAGAATTTCTTTTTTAATTATGCTGTTGGGAATTGTCCAGTTAGGATAAGTAACCATATTTGTTATTTCGCTGTTAAGCTCCGGCGTTCGGGTGGTAGGCTTGCCCACAATGGTTTTAGATTCAAAAACAACTGTATCATTATCGAATACTTTAAGATAGTATGAAGGAAGATTAACCCAAATATATTTTACAGGAAGTGTGGCAGGTAATTGCTTATAACGATCAAGGTTAATAGCAATTTTTTTAAAGCGTTCCTGGTCGCTGTTATTTAAACTTCTGATCAATACCAAAGAAATCTTCCCATCCGTTTTGGTGCCTTTTACTTTTTGAAATTTTTTTATAGCTGTTGCAAGTTGCAATGAATCAGCCTGTAATATGGATGAATCTAAATATTTCCCCTCATGTAATCTTTGTTGGAGTTTTTTTATAAATGCAAACGAATCTTTATTAGGATAAACAACATAGGTGTATTGTTTTCTATCTATGCTGTCAATAAATTTTTTTACACCTTCTTTTAAATTTTTGTAGCCCTTAAGCTTTGGCTCCAGCGAAGTAAAAAATGATGTTAGTGAATTATTTTCAAGAACGGTGTTTAGATTTTTTATAAAAAAGATGTTGGTTAAAGTTGTATCTGCAGATAACGAAATGCTATCCGGCAATAACCTTCCCTGTTTTAAATGTTTTGATATTTGCATAAAAGCATCAGTAAGCATAAGGTCAGCCTTTGTCCAGGTATTTGCATCAGCCTTGGCGGTAGAATCCTTTACCAGAGAGGATCTTAAATACCCCAGGTCCTTACTGTGATAATCAGCAGGAAACAAACCGTATTGCTCTGATGCCTGAATAAAATTAAAGAGTGAATCTGCTAATGGCACCCAATGTTCATCTTTACTCCAAATATTCTTATATTCATTTTTTTGGTAAAATGAATCTACAATTGTCGTAACATTTAATTTAATTGAGTCATTTATTTTGCCACTGTTATCTATTGCATATTGCAAAACGTCTTTAATATTGTCATTAACTTTTGCATCCATTTCTGCGGGTTTTTCTACCAATTGCTTTTCAGATGCAGGATGTTTGCTGTTACATGAATAAATAAAAATTAAGGAGCTGATTTTTACAAAAGAAATAAGCCATATCCTTGCAGGAAACATATAGAGTTTTAAAATTATTATCTTAATTGAATATAGTTTTGATAAAATTTCTTAATGAATATAAGATATCGCTTTCACATAAAAATATTGTTTGCAATAATATTTTTTTTATCTGCAAAATTTTCATTTGCCCAGGACAGCGTTTTAAATAAATATGGCTTATGGATTATAAAGAGTGTAAATATTTTACACTCAACAGTAATTTCCAATGCTGATAAACAAATGATTGATCTAAAAAAATTAATCCCAAATATTTCTTTTGATCTTAAATATGCAACAGATGATAATTTTATGCATCAAACATTATATCCCCACATTACAACAACTTATTTAAGATGGCCCGCAGTAAAGGCTTTGCAGCTAATACAAAGAGAATTAAATGCAAAAGGATTATCCTTAAAAATATTTGATGCATACAGGCCGTATTCAATTACTGAAAAAATGTGGGAACCAATAAAAGATGACAGATACGTTGCTGATCCAAAAAAAGGAAGTGGGCATAATCGTGGTATTGCTGTTGATCTTACTATTATCAATTTAAAAACAAAAAAAGAATTAACAATGGGGACCGGCTTTGATAATTTTAGTGACACAGCACATCAATCTTTTACTGCATTGCCAGAAGAAGTTTTACAAAACAAAATCTTATTAAAAACAATTATGGAAAAATATGGATTCACCCCCCTGGATACGGAATGGTGGCATTATAGTTTACCAAATGCAAAAAACTTTGAATTACTTGATATCCCTTTTAAAGCATTAAAAAAATACACAAAAAAAATTCATTCAGGCAGCTTCTCAACTTACTTATCACATTAATTTCTTATGCTTAACGATTAACTTTTTATATTTGCTGTTTATAATTTTTAATCATTCCCTGTGTTTTGGTTATGAAGAAAATAGAACTGGAAATTGTTGCCCTTTCGCATAGTATTACGCAAACACATTCGTATGCCGTAGTGCTGGGAGAAGTGAATGGCTTGCGGCGTTTGCCTATTGTTATTGGCGGATTTGAGGCACAGGCAATTGCAGTTGCTTTGGAGAGAATGCAACCCAGCCGCCCTCTTACACACGATCTGATGAAAAATTTTATGATGGCTTTTAATGTTGATCTGCATGAAGTAATTATAAATGATCTGCAGGAAGGAATTTTTTATTCTAAGCTTGTTTGCTCTACTGATAATGATACCGTTGAAATTGATTCAAGAACTTCTGATGCTGTTGCTTTGGCCGTGCGTTTCGGCTGCCCCATTTACACATTTGATAATATTTTGGACAGCGCCGGAATTTTAATGGAAGATGACGAGAAAAAAAAGAAAGCAACAGGCGGATCAGTTTCTCAAACTGATGCAGGTACAAGAGATGATCTTAAAAAATTATCATTAGATGAATTGGAAACATTACTGACCGAAGTTCTGGAACATGAGGATTACATTAAGGCAATCGCCATACGGGATGAAATAAAAACAAGGAAAAAATAATGATTTCCTTCCCCAATTGCAAAATAAATCTTGGGTTAAACATCATAGGTAAAAGAGAAGATGGATTCCATGATCTTGAAACTGTTTTCTTTCCTCTTCCATTTACAGATATTTTAGAAATTATTTCTTCAGAAAATAATTTTGACTTTACAGTAACAGGCTTGGAGGTAAGTAACGATGAAAATAATCTATGTGTAAAAGCATACAAATTATTAAAGAAAGATTTTCCGCAGTTGCCTAAAATAAAAATGCATTTGCACAAAGTAATTCCTTTAGCAGCAGGCCTGGGCGGCGGTTCTGCCGATGCTGCTTTTGCTTTGCAATTATTAAATAAGAAGTTTCAATTAAAATTATCTGAAGAAAAATTAATTGAATATGCATTGCAGTTAGGAAGTGACTGCCCTTTTTTTATAATTAATAAACCATGCTTTGCATCGGGCCGTGGGGAAAAATTAGAGCCAATAAATATCGATCTTTCCAATTGTAAAATTGCGATCGTAAATCCCGGAATTCATATTGATACTACATGGGCATTTTCAAAAATAGTTCCTAAACAATCTTCAAATGCTATTAAAGAAATTATTAAACTTCCTGTAAAAGAATGGAGAAATATTTTGAAGAACGATTTTGAAGAACTTGTGTTTACCTCACACCCTGAAATAGAAAAAATAAAAAATTCTTTGTATGATGAGGGAGCTTTGTATGCAAGTATGAGCGGCAGTGGCAGCAGCATTTTCGGAATATTTCCAAAAGAAAGGAATATTCAAATTCCGCATAACAATAAATATTTTTATAAGATGATTGATATTTCCTGAATGCTTGTAAATCTTCAATAATTGCTTTACCTTGCAACAGAAATTAAAAATTTGCTTTCTAAAAATTACATATCACATTTCCTCGATCTAAACCTTGACTTTCTCGATCACAAGGCATAACCATATCGCCCCCTAATTTCTTATTTCATATCTCTATTTTTTTATTCTTTATTTATTCAATATGCACTCAGCAATAATCAATTCTGCCAAAACACAACAATATATTCATCTTGAAGAAAAGTTTGGTGCACATAATTATCATTCACTTCCGGTAGTTTTAAAAAAAGGAAAAGGTATTTATGTTTGGGATGTTGATGATAAAAAATATTTAGATTTTTTAAGCGCTTATTCTGCAGTTAACCAGGGGCATTGCCACCCCAAAATTATTAATACATTAATTGAGCAGGCGAGGCGTCTAACGCTTGCCAGCCGGGCTTTTTATACTGATGCGTTAAGTGAGTATTCAGAATTTATTACAAAATATTTTGGTTACGATAAAGTTTTGCCAATGAACACAGGTGTTGAGGCTGTAGAAACTGCAATTAAATTGTGCCGAAAATGGGCCTATAAAATAAAAGGCATTGATGAGAACAAAGCAAAAATAATTGTATGCAAAAATAATTTTCACGGCAGAACAACAGGAATAATTTCTTTCAGCACAGATCCTTCTTCTAAAAAAGATTATGGTCCATTCATGTCCGGGTTTGTAATAATTCCGTTTAATGATCTTACGGCTTTGGAAAGCGCATTGCACGATGAAAATGTTGCCGGGTTTTTAGTTGAACCCATACAAGGTGAAGCAGGTGTAATTGTTTCTGAGGATGGCTACCTCGCAAAGGCAAAACAATATTGCAGCGATGCAAATGTTTTATTTATTGCAGATGAGATACAAACAGGTTTATGCCGAACAGGAAAAATGCTTTGCTGCGATCATGAAAATGTAAGACCGGATATTTTAATTCTTGGTAAAGCTTTAAGTGGCGGTACTTTGCCTGTTAGCGCTGTGCTTGCAGATGATGAAATAATGCTTACCATAAAACCCGGCGAACATGGCAGCACTTATGGAGGAAATCCATTGGCATGTAAAGTTGCAATTACTGCATTAAAAGTTTTAAAGGAAGAGAAACTTGCAGAAAATGCAGAATTGCTTGGAAATATTTTTAGAAAAGAAATAAAAAAAATAAACTCACCACACATTATTGATGTACGCGGCAAAGGCTTATTTAATGCAATTGAAATACAACATCCTGATAAAAATGCTGCATGGAAACTTTGTCTGGAATTAAAAGAAAAAGGCTTACTTGCAAAGCCAACACATGGCGATAAAATTCGTTTTGCTCCTCCACTCGTAATCACCAAAAAACAATTGCTCAATGCAATTGAAATAATAAAAAAGAGTTTAAAGATTCTTGATTAATTTTTAAAGATGATTAAAATTACAAATTAAAGAAAGTAGTGTAGGCTAATTATATGTAAACCTGCTAACTTAGTATTTTTATAATCATGGATGTATCATCTTCCATAAATATAGTTTAATAATTATGCACCAGCATCTCCACGATCATCACCACGAAGAACACTTAGAAAGCTCTGATGTATTAAGAGATATTGTGATTGGCATGAGTGATGGTTTAACTGTTCCTTTCGCTCTGGCAGCAGGTTTGAGTGGGGCAGTTGTTAGTAGCGGTATAATTGTTATTGCAGGTATTGCAGAAATTTGTGCCGGGAGTATTGCAATGGGCCTGGGCGGATATCTTGCAGGAAAAACTGAGCATGACCATTACACAAGCGAATTAAAAAGAGAGTATGATGAAATAGAAAGAGTGCCTGAAATGGAGAAGCAGGAAGTAAGGGATTTTTTTAAACAAATAGGATTAAGCGAAGAAGTTCAGCATAAAGCAACGGAAGAAATTGCAACAGACAAAAAGCAATGGGTAGATTTTATGATGAAGTATGAATTAGGCCTGGATGAGCCTGATCCAAAGCGTGCTGGCAAAAGCGCTTTAAATATTGGAGTGTCTTACATTGTTGGAGGCATCATTCCTTTAAGCCCATATTTTTTTATAAAAAATTCCTCAGAGGCATTAAGTATTTCTGTTATTGCAACACTAATCTGCTTATTTATTTTTGGATATTTTAAAAGCAAGATGACGGGAGTTAAGCCTTTTTGGGGAGCAATAAAAGTTACACTTATTGGCGCAATAGCCGCCGGCGCTGCATTTGGTGTTGCTAAGCTATTTTAGGTACAGTTTGAATTCTGTGCTTTGAATCTTTTATAATATTGTTAATAGTCCACTCTACCTTGTTTTCAAAATCATGCAATCTTACAAGACAATTTTTTTTATAACATATTCTGCAGGAAAATTCTCTGCAATCATCTGAGTGAACAAATAATTCAACAGCTTCCCCAAATTCATTTCTTACCAATGTGGCTAATGCCTCTACTTCTGCATGTGCCTCACGAACATTCAAATACCAGGGAACAGTAAGATGACAATCAATGTGTAATGTGCCTCCATATTTTATCATGCGGAGATTATGCAGGTCTATCCAGTTTTCTTTTCGGTTTGCATTTAATAATTCCACAAGTTTTTTCAACAATTCTATATCAGCTTCATCCATTATTCCCGCCACTGAAGTGCGGATAATTTTATATCCCGTAAAAATTATTATGCATGCAAACACAATGGCAACAGCACTATCCAGCCAAATATATTTTAAAACATATAACAATATCAAACCAATAATAATCCCAAGAGTTGACCATGTATCAGTTCTTAAATGTTTGCCGCTGGCAATTAATGCGAGGGAATTATTTTTTCTTCCGGTGTTTAAACAAATTGTTCCTGCAACAAAATTTACTACGGCAGTGGCAGCAACTAAAATAATTCCGTAGTCAAGTTTTTGTATCTGATGTGGATGTATGAGATTTACACCTGCTTTATAAATTACCAGAATTCCTGCAACGGTAATCAATGTTCCTTCTACTGCCGCAGAAATAAATTCAACTTTACCATGACCATAGGGATGATCTTCATCCTTCGGCTTCGCAGAAATAAAAAGGCTGTAAACGCCTATCAATCCGGCAACAACATTTACAGTACTCTCCAGTGCATCAGTTAAAATAGCAACAGAATTTGTTAGATACCATGCAAGCATTTTCACCAAAAATAAAACGATAGCAATGGCTGTAATAATTTTTTGGAGCCGGAGATTATATTGAGATGTTTTCAAAAAAAAATAATTGAGCGCAAAGATATGCTCCCATTTCAATACTGCATTGGCTTCACACTTTCCAAATACAGACGGGTACTGGCAATTGTGTAAATTTGCTTATGCGTTTCCGCACAACAATTAGTATTGTAACAAATTCTTTACGCCTCACTATGCAGGAGCTTAGGGTTAACAAACTCAGGACTGCATTATCTCTTATCGGAATTTCGTTTGGCATTTTTTGCATTATCGGTGTGCTTGCAACAGTAAACAGTCTTGAACAAAATATTCAAAACGAAATAAAGGGTTTAGGCAGCAATACAATTTACATTGATAAATGGGAGTACAAAGGTGGTGCTGATTATCCGTTCTGGAAATATGTAAACCGGCCCTTACCAAAATATAAAGAGTTAGAATTAATAAAACAACGCAGTCAGCTGGCAAGTCACCTGGCATACAATGTAAATAACATTGGCAATGTTGAATACAATAACAATGTATTGCAGGGTGTAACTTTTTATGGAATAACAGAAGAACAAAATATTATTCAGCCATTGGTTATTAAATATGGCCGTTACATTTCTGCCTCCGAATTTTTCTCCGGGAGCAATGTTGCTATTATGGGTTTTGATAATGCAGAAAAATTATTTATAAATGCTGAAAGAGCAATTGGTAAAGAAATTATGCTGAATGGAAAAAAAGCAAAAGTTATCGGTGTAATAAAAAAAGAAGGTAAAAATTTTATTGGATGGAATTACGATCAGTGTATTATGATACCATACCGTTTTATCAAAAATATATTTAATGAAAAACATTCCAATGCCTTTATTATGGCAATGGCTAAAAATGGTATTGGTCCTACTGCTTTTAAAGATGAATTAGAAGGAGTAATGCGTTCAGTACGCAAGCTAACTCCAAAAAAAGAAGATGATTTTAGTTTAAATGATGTAGGCGGATTCAGTGATCAGGTTAGTTCAGTTTTTGGAAATATAAATATTGGAGGATGGGCTATTGGCCTGCTTAGCCTTATTGTTGGCGCATTTGGTATTGCCAATATTATGTTTGTAACAGTTAAGGAACGCACTGCCATGATCGGTTTAAAAAAAGCAGTTGGTGCAAAACGAAAAAGTATAATGATGGAATTTTTATTGGAGGCTGCAATCATTTGCATTATGGGTGGGTTGATAGGATTGTTGCTTGTTTATATTTTAACTATTGTACTGAGCAACGTTTTTAACTTTCCT
>JALYYX010000185.1 GCA_030946075.1 Bacteroidota bacterium
GTTGATTCGGGATTATATAAACACAGTTCTTTTTACAGGGTTTTAAAAGAAGAAGATCAGCCTTCTGCATCTTTCAAATCTGAATTAATACAAGGGGGCATTTGGCAAACAAATTATAAAAAAGGAAGTGCTTTGCCAGGCGTTCGCCATGAGTCAACGAAACAAACGGGAATTCTGCATAAGAATGGTACCATCTCCTTAGCACGAACAACACCCGGAACCGCCAGTTCAGAATTTTTATTTGCATTGGAGATCAGCCTGCTTATGATTATGGTGGCGATGCAAACCCTGACGGGCAAGGCTTTGCAGCTTTCGGAAAAGTAATTAAGGGCATCGATATTGTTAGAAAAATACATCATCAACCAAATAACGAAGAAGCATTAGATCCGCCGATTGAAATATCAAATATTAAAAGACTGAAATAGGCCAAAACATATTTTATATTCTATTTTAAATTCATTTAATAATTTTTAATGCATGCAAAAAGACACATCTGAGAATAGGGCAAGGTCATCTGCCATTGTTCTGTCATCTGAAGATGCCATCATTAGTAAAAAACTGGATGGAAGAATTACCAGTTGGAACCCTGCAGCAGAAATTATTTTTGGATTTACGGCTGCTGAAGTTATAGGGAAACTCCGCAGGACGATCTTGATAAAATATTCACCCGTTTCTTTCGGGTGCAAGGCCTTGCCGCTAGTTTTTCAGGTTCAGGAATTGGCTTATATATTTTCTTCAGAAATCATAAAACGCCATGGCGGAAAAATGTGGGTGGAAAGCGAAGCAGGTAAGGGATCAACATTTTATTTTTCTGTGGCCGGGGGAGCGTAAAAAAAATTATTTAGCAAGATTTTTTGCAAATTTCCCTATGGTTAATCCCTGTATAAGAATAGAGAATAAAACAATAATATAAGTTACAGCAACTATTGTTTCGTTATGCATTTGCTTTGGAATTGATAATGCCATTGCTATTGAAAGCCCACCCCGCAAGCCGCCCCAGGTTAAAATAAACACAGCGTTTTTCTCAAATGTTTTTTTATATTTTAAGAAAGCAATGGGTATTATCACCGAAATAAATCTTGCCAATAACACGATCATGATTGAAACACATCCTAACCATAGTATTGTAAAATTAAAAGGAATGAGAAGCATTTCAAAACCTACCAATAAAAACAGAATGGCATTCACCACTTCATCCATCATCTGCCAAAATTTATCAATGTAATCCCTGGTAATATCACTCATCGTTTCTTCCATACTTTTATTGCCGGTAATAATACCTGCTACAACCATGGCCAGCGGCCCGCTTATGCTTAACTCATCAGCCAATGAATAGCCGCCCATTACAATAGCAATGGTTATTAAAACCTCTACAATATAATTATCAATAGATCGCAATATCCAAAACCCCAAATACCCCAGCAATACCCCAAATAAAATTCCTCCCCCCGCTTCTCTTACAAACAACCATACAATTTGCGGCGTAGAAATATTTTGAATGCCGGTTGTAATTACTTCATAAATTGTTACAAAAACAACTACAGCAACACCATCATTAAATAAACTTTCCCCGCATATTTTTATTTCTAAAGTTTTAGGAATTTTTGCTTTTTTTAAAATTCCCAGAACGGCAATTGGATCAGTAGGAGAAATTAATGCACCAAATAATAAGCAGTATATAAAATCAATCGGTAATCCGAAAATTTTTGTGATTGTAAAAAATAATATAGATACAATAATTGTAGAAAGTAAAACACCAATTGTTGAGAATGTAAAAATGGATAAGCTTTCTTTTTTTAAAAGATTCAAATCGATATGTATAGCACCGGCAAATAATAAAAAGCTCAGCATTACTTTCATTAATGCTGTATGAAAATCAATAGTGCTCATCAACTTTTTGGTTTCAATAAAAAAAGCCGGGAAGATTAATCCAATACCAATAATAAATAAAGATGCAATCAGCGAAATAAGCATGATGCCGATGGTAGCTGGAAGTTTTATAAACCTGAAATTGATGTAACCAAATACTGCGGTAAAAACAATTATAATTGTTATGAGATTATATAACGGCAATTATCCTTTTTTATATTTTAGAAACTTATTAATAAAGAAGTGGCCCCCCATAAACAATTATTCATCAACATAGCATTTCTTTTTTTTACATTACATGTTATTAATTAAAACATACAAGGTTATAAAACAATCTTCAAAAATATGTCTTTACAATAAGTAAAATTCACTCTACATTTGCCTATAATTTTTACTTCGAAATATATCGCTCTTAAATAAAATTTCGTTGTAAAAAAACATAAATATTATTTGTGAGAAAAAACCTCAATAAAGTAACCGGAGCCGGTTTACTTATTGCTTTAGGAATTATTTACGGAGACATCGGCACCTCACCACTCTACGTTTTCAATGCTATCATTCATAATAAATTAATTTCCGATACATTAATAATAGGCAGTCTTTCCTGCATTATATGGACTATCACCATGCAAACTACTGTGAAGTACGTAATAATGGTATTGCGAGCTGATAACAGAGGAGAAGGAGGAACATTTGCTTTATATGCCCTGGTAAGGCGGAGGTATAAATGGCTTGTGTTTCCTGCAATGATAGGCGGTGCAGCTTTACTTGCAGATGGCATTATCACCCCACCAATATCAATAACTTCTGCCATTGAAGGTTTGCGTGAAATGCCTTTTTTAGAAAGTATCCATACCAATACCATTGTAATGATAGTGTTGATCAT
>JALYYX010000186.1 GCA_030946075.1 Bacteroidota bacterium
GAAGGAGAATTTTTACACAACAATGGTTTTAGAGGCGAAGGAATGCTGATGGCGATAATGGATGCAGGATTTTATCATTATCTTACTGTGACTGCATTTGACAGTGTAAGAAATAATAACCAAATCATAGAAACTTATGACTTTGTAAAAAATGAAACCAGCGTAAATGAAGATGATATTCACGGTATGTATTGCTTTTCAATAATTGCCGGTAACTGGCCGGGAAAATTAGTAGGTAGTTGCCCTAAAGCAAATTATTATTTATACAGAACAGAAGATGCTGCCACAGAATATCCCATTGAAGAACAAAACTGGGTCGCTGCTGCCGAGAGAGCTGATAGCATTGGTGTTGATGTTTTTTCAACTTCGCTTGGCTACAATACTTTTGATAATCCGGTATTTAATCATACATATGCTGACATGAATGGCAAAACCACCATCATAGCAAAAGCAAATACATTGGCAGCAAGAAAAGGAATTATATCTGTAGTAGCTGCAGGAAATGAGGGCACCAATTCATGGCATTACATTTTAACGCCTGCGGATGCAGACAGCATTGTCACTGTGGGTTCTGTAAAAGCATCAGGTATGGTTTCATCATTCAGCAGTTATGGCCCTTCAAGTGATGGAAGAGTAAAGCCCACTGTAGCTTCTGTAGGTGAAGGAACATTTTTTGCCGGATTAAATAATCAACCTGTATCAGGCAATGGAACTTCGTTTGCAACGCCAAACATGGCAGGATTAATAACTTGTTTGTGGGAAGCATTTCCTGATTTTACCAATATGGAAATTATTGAAGCGGTTAAGCGCAGCAGCAGTATTTACACAACACCTGATAATCGGATAGGATATGGCATTCCTAATTTTCACAAGGCATTCGATGATCTTGCACAACAAAGAGCTTTAAAAAATGTAAATACAATTTTAGGAACTAACTGGATAAAAGTTTATCCTAATCCCTTTCAAAAAAAGTTTACCATAATTATAAAACCTAAAAATACCGTTACAACTATTTTTAAATTGTATAATGCCGCAGGTAAACTATTTGCCACTAAATCAGTAAATGCCCAGCAAAATCAGATACAGGTTATTGGCTTTGATAATCTTCAGCCACTGGCAAAGGGAATATATATTTTACGATATGCTAATGTTGCGGAAAGCGGAAGCATTACTCTGTTGGCGCAATAAGCAAAGCTGCAAACATAGTATCGGCCTGCATTTCATAACCTTTTAAAATTTCAGTCCTTTTTATTTTGAACTTGTATTTTGCTTTTATGTAATTTACTACATCTTCATTTTCCTTTTTAAATACTGAACAGGTAATGTACAATAGCTGCCCGTTAGGTTTTACATGCGGAATAATATTTTCTAATATTTTTTTTTGAAGAACTGCATATTTTTTTATTGATTGTTCTTTAAAAAAATATAATTGTTCTGGAGTTCGGGCCCATGTTCCTGATCCTGTGCAGGGAGCATCGCAAATGATAAGATCAAATTTTCCGGTCTGAACGCTGAAAGCGGTCTGAACGTTTTTATTAAAAGTAATATCTGCAACAAATGAATTATACTTTTGTATCCCAACTTTAGCAAAACGTTTTTGCAGATTATTTAGAATAGATGCTCTTTTATCGCTAACCGTTAATTCAATATTCGGAATAATATCATAAGCCATTATTGATTTACCGCCGCTTGCTGCACAACAATCCCAAACTTTAAAAGTTTGTAGTTTGTAGTTAGACGCCTGCCTGTCCGGCAGGTAGGTTTGTAGTTTTAAAAACTCTCCAATTCTTTGTGAATTATAATCCTGCACAACTGCTTCTCTATCTAATTCCAAAACATCATTAATTTTTGAGGAGTTAGAAAGTGTTATGCAATCTTCAGTTGCTAATTCGTATGGAATGCCTGCCCCCAATAGCTTTCCCAACACTTTGTTTTTATAATTTGGTCTTATTCTTAAAAATAATTGAGGTTGAATTAAAAAAGATAGATTGAATTTTTCTGCATCAATTTCCCGGCTTAACTCATCTTTTAAAGGAAAAATATTCTGAACAGAAAATTGAGAAGAAATAAAAGAGATCTTTTTCTGCAAAGGATCGTCTATTAAGTCATTCCATTCTGTTTGCAAATTTTTTAATAGTTCTGAATTTTTATTTTCGCATAAAAATGTGCCAAGCAAAATTTTTTCTTCGGCAGAAATATTTTTTGCTGCTTTACCTAATCGAAAAAAATTATAACAAAGAGAAGTAATTTGTTTTCTATCTTTTGAACCATATTTTTTATTAACGGAAAAATATTTTTTTATAAAAAGATGAAAAGGTTCATTACCATTATAAGATTGTAAAATGGTAATTGCTGAATTTAGATAAGATCGAAATCGCATCAGATTTCTAATAATGCTTTTACAGGATCCTTTCCAAAAAGCAATTGCTCTGGGTTTTCAAGCATTTCTTTTACTCTTACCAAAAAACTGACTGACTCCCGGCCATCAATGATCCGGTGGTCATAACTTAACGCAACATACATCATGGGTTTAATTACAACTTGCCCATTAATAGCCACAGGTCTTTCCTGAATTTTGTGCATTCCTAAAATTGCAGACTGAGGAATATTTATTATTGGCGTGCTCATTAATGAACCAAAAACACCGCCATTGGTTATGGTAAAAGTTCCTCCTGTCATTTCTTCTATGGTGAGTTTGTTTTCTTTTGCTTTCGTTGCCAATTCAACAACTTTCTTTTCAATCTCAGCCATGCTAAGGCTTTCAGCGTTTCTTATAACAGGCACTACCAAACCTTTAGGTGCAGAAACAGCAATGGAAATATCACAATAATTATGATGAATAATATTTTCCCCATCAATCATTGCATTTACTGAAGGCCATTCCTGCAATCCAAAGCAAACCGCTTTTGTAAAAAAACTCATGAAGCCGAGATTGACCTCATGTTGTTTTTTGAAAACTTCTTTGTACTTAGTACGCAGATCCATTATTGCACTCATGTCCACCTCGTTAAAAGTGGTAAGCATTGCGGTTGTGTTCTTTGCCTCTACCAATCTTCTGCTAATAGTTTTACGAAGATTGCTCATCTTCTCAGGCTTATCATCCCTGCTAAACATGGGCTGGCCAATGCTTCTGCCGGGATTTGATAACGCATCCAGCACATCGTGTTTTAAAATTTTCCCGTTGGAACCTGTTGCAGTAATATTTTTTACATCTACTTTTTTATCGGCTAAAATTGCTGCGGCTACAGGAGTAGTTTTAATATCTGGATGCTTATCTTCCTTTTGCATAGGTTGAGAAACTTCTTTTTTTTCTTCAGGCTTTAACTCTGTTTTTTTCTTTTCTTTTTTCTCTTCAGCTTTTGGTTCTGCAGCTTTTTCAGGTTTTGCAGCCGACTCATCTATTCTTGCTGCAACATCACCAATTTTTAAAGTATCACCTTCATTGGCTACAGTAGTAAGTACTCCTGCCTGTTGCGCATTAATTTCAAAGGTGGCTTTTTCACTTTCCAGTTCAGCGATCACTTCATCTCTTTCTACATAATCACCATTTTGTTTCAGCCATTTTACAAGCGTTACTTCAGTAATACTTTCACCAACTGAAGGAACTTTAATTTCTATCGCCATGATAAAATTTAATAGTTACAAACCTACATTAAAAACAGAAATGAGCAAAGGATAAGTCATAAAGTATAAATTCTGTCTGGGAATAAATTATTTATAATGAGAGGTTCAGACCAGAATTTAATAGACCTTGAGAAACTTAAGGGGTCTTCCATCTTTAGTCTAAGTATAATTTAATTAAATTTGTATTGTAGTTAATATTTGTACATTTATATCAAATTTATTTTACTGAAGAATTCTTTTACTTTCAAACGCGATTTATCTTAGCTGCTTTAAAGTAACTCTGCTTCAATTTAATAAATTTTATTAGCCTTACTTTCCGAAAGCTTTATTGGTCTTTCATTCTTTTATTATAATTAATAGAATTACATGAAAACTATTATTATTTGCTTCCTGCTCATTACAGGCTTTGCTGCTTGTGCACAATGGAGCAACACTACAAATCTATTTTACGACAGCCTGCATACTCCTGTTAGTACTGCAACAAAAACACAGCAACATCCAATTGTTGTACAAAGCTATCCTGATGGAGGATATTTTATTATTTGGGAAGATTATCGTAACGATCCCGGTCCTTATAATGCAAAAGGAATAATCTATTCACAGAAATATGATAAAGATGGTAACCAACTTTGGGCAAATAATGGTGTGCCGGTATCTGCAGGCACCAATAATCAGCATTATTATTTTGGCTCAAATCAGGATTACCGCAACCGCTCTTATGCCGCTACTGATAGCGCAGGAGGTTTTTATATTACCTATGCCGATGACAGCACTACCAACTATATATGGGAACGGGCATGTGTACAGCACATGCGAAGTAATGGCAGCGCTGTTTTTTCCGGTGTGGGTTATATTGTAGCAACCTCCACTGAGGCAAATCTTCACGTAGCCTCACAATTAATAGCAGATGGAAATAAAGGTTTTTTTGTTTCTTTCATTAATGTATCAACTTCTATTTATATTTTTTGTTTCCGTGATAATAATGGCGTTATGCAATATTATGGTGGCGGCATTATGGATGAAAATGCCATTCAAAGAACAGACCCTACTATTTCGCCTTGCGGTAATTATAGAACTTATGTAGAATATCCTGGAACTACGGTAATTGATTATAACATTTGGGGAGATATGCAGGGCGGCTGTAATATAGTAATGCTCATAAATGGAAATACCGGAGACCAATATCAAATGCTTACGTTTAATAAACTATTCCGTGCAAAGAAAAATTCTACTTCAACCCAATACATTCGAAATACAGATTATACTGCTCGCCCAATAGTAACTTCTTATGGAAAAGATAGTGTTTATCGCTTGTATTTTATAAAGCAAGATCAACAAACTACGGTTTGTGGTACTCCTCCAAATGTAACTACAGTTACCTCTCAGCGTTTATTGCAAAATGGCTACCAGCTTATTGATGGAAGTTATACATCTTACAATGGAGGCGGCTACGATTATAATTATCCCAAAGGCACTATTGTACCAACTCCCGGAAACATCAATACCAGTTTAATGGCTGTACTTAAACGAACTTATCAAAATAATACGCTGTCAAATTTTACCGTGCAGGGTTATGGATTTAAGGAAGAAAAGTACGACAGTATTCCTTATCAAAGAACATCTTCCAACAACCCGGATATAGGTTATAATCCTATTGCCCCGCCAATGGATAAACTAAATAATTTCCGCGATACAATACTTGCACAGGGAAATTATTTTTATGATTTTTCTTTAGCCGGAGGCGGCAATCAAATTTTTTCATCAGCAAATATTCCCGAGCCTGCAACTGCAAATAGTTTCAGATCAATAAGATTACAGCATCTTGCGGTAGAAAGAAAATCTGCAGATTCTTTTGCCATTGTATATAAAACCACAAAAAAAATTGGCGAGATGATCGGGGAAAATATTGGATATTATGATCAATATGATTTTCCTCTTGTAACGGTTAACAGCACCGGCAATGCTTTATTTTACCTTAGAGAATATGCAGGACCTGCCCGTGTAAGCCCCGTTTATAATGGTGCTGAATTGGCATGGGGAGCCTTGGGCAGAACGGTTGGTACAGGAACTTATATTGGCGGTTCTTATCTCTATTATCACATGGCACAACCATTTGTTGCACTTGACCCGTTAAACGGCACGGGTGTGATAAGTTGGGATGACGACAGAGGTATTCCGGGAAATACAGGAGAAAATATTTTTATGCGCCATCTGGATAGTTTAAATATTCAAAATCATTATCCACCATATAAAAGGGCAAGATTTATATATAATGTTTATGGACCAACTCCTGCCAATCCCAATCCCTATGTTCTTTTAGGAAGCAGCAAAAGGTATAGCCTCTTTGAAGGATTCAGCGCAAGCGGAAGTGACCCGGGAACATCACCGGTAACAGAAATTTTAGATAATAATTTTTTTGGCTCTGTAACTGTAAGCTTATATGATAATATAGGAGCCATCCGTACTTACAACAGCAAACCTTATCTCGACAGAAATTATACTATCAAATCCGACAGCATTCCTCCGGGAGCAAATATTAATCTACGGTTGTTTTTTACCACTGCAGAATTTGATGCATTGAAAGCTGCCAATCCTACTATTCCTGATCCCGGTTACTTAGCTGTAATAAGGCAGCCAAATACCTCCAGCGGCACTCCATCTGCATATACACCTGTTGCTGGCGAACAAGTTTTAGTCCCTACAGGATGGCGTGCAATAGCAGGAGGATATTATATTGAAATAGTTACCACAGCATTAGGAAATTTCTTCATCAATGGTAACTTCCCAGCCTTATGGACCGGTGTAATTTCAACGGACTGGAATACAACCGGAAACTGGAGTGATAATACTATTCCTGTTGCAACAAGTAATGTTACTATCCCAACAGGTGCTGCTAATATGCCTGTGCTTGCAAGTGGTGTTACTATAAATAACTTAACACTCCAATCCGCAACTACATTAACCTTAAATGGACAAACACTTACGGCTAACGGAGTTGTTAGTGGCAGCGGAAGTTTTACAGGCAGTGCAGCATCATCATTAACTGTTGGAGGCAGCGGTTCTGTTATAAATTTTACACAAACATCTGCGGCAACAAGATCATTAAATAATCTTGCATTAAATTCCGGCAGCAGTGTTACGCTGGGAAATGCAATGGATGTTTTTGGAGCAATTACCTTAACTTCTGCAACACTTAATTTAAATACTAAAAGTGTAACATTAAAATCAACTGCAACCGGCACGGCAAGAATTGGAGATTTAACTGGAAGCAGTTTATCTAATGCAAATAATATAACAATAGAAAGATACAATACTAACAGAAGAGCATGGAGATTACTAAGCATTCCTTTCAGTGCTTCATCACAAAGCATAAAAGGTGCATGGATGGAAGGTGCAATTAATGTTAATGATAACCCGGCCCCGGGATATGGAACACACATTACAACTTTTACCGGAGACGCAAATGCTTCAAATTTTGATGCACAAAAACCAGGATCATCTATACGAACCTACTCATCAGATAATTTTAATTCTGACGCCGCACATACGCCTAATACTTTAAATAATATAACGGGCAGTTCTGCGTATTTCCTGTTTGTGAGAGGCGACCGTTCTGTTGACAGAACTTTGACTACAACAAGCAGCAGCACTGTTTTAAGAACTAATGGCACGATAAAGCAGGGAAACATTACAGGCGCAGGTATTACAGGAAGTTTCAGCCTTATTCCAAACCCTTATCCTTCTCCCATAAATTTTGATGCAGTAAAAGCTTTAAATACTTCTATCAATACCTTTTATGTTTGGGATCCTGCACTGGGACCTGTGGGTAATTATCGTACTGTTCAAATTAGTGGCAACGCACCCAATTATACTTATACAGCAACTCCCGGAAGTGCAGATAATAACTGGCGCTTTATTGAATCCGGTGCAGCATTTATGATACTTGGTGCAGGCACAGTTAATTTTACAGAAAATACAAAAGCTGCCGGCTCTCCGCCTTTAAGCATGTTCAGAACTTTTACCAATAATGACCCCGAGCTGATAATTAATTTATATACTGTAAATGGCGGCAATGCAAATCTTGCAGATGGAGTAAGGGAAGTTTTCAACAACATTTATTCAACAGGTATTGATAAGGAAGATGCAAAAAAAGTTACCGGTTTTGAGTTGAATTTAGGAATAGCAAACGCTAATGATTTGCTTTCAGTGGAAAAAAGACCTTTGCCAAAACAGGAGGATGTTATTCCGTTAAAAATTTGGAACCCCACATCATCAATGCAGGGAGATTATCAGTTTGAAGTGCAGCCAAATAATTTTCCTTCATCAATAACCCCTTATTTAAAAGATAATTATTTAAACACTCAAACTGTTATTGATAAAACTTCAGCAACTAATATAAATTTCAGCATTACTGCCGATGCAGCATCTGCTGCAGCCTACCGTTTCAGTATTATTTTTGACAAGCCTTCAGGTAATACAAGTCCAGCTATTGTTATTTATCCTAATCCGGTAAATAACGGCACTATTGCATTTCAGTTTAAAAATATGCCTGAAGGGAATTACAGAATAAAGCTTTTGAATATTTTAGGTCAATCAATTATTAACAAACAAGTCTATCACAGCAGAGGTAACAGCACAGAAAAAATTTTTATAAACAGAGTAAAGGGAACTTATACAATTCAAATTACAAAACCGGATAACAGTAAACAAACTAATAAAGTTGTAATAAATTAAAGTAATTTTTATGAGGCAATATTTAAAATGTTTATCACAAATTTCGGTAATAACTATATTCTGTTTATTACCTTCTTTATTGTTTGCTCAAGGTGGCCCGGGCGGTGATCCCGATGTAGTTCCGGTGGATGGAGGGCTTTCTATTTTAGCAGCAGCGGGCGTAGCTTATAGTGTGAAAAAGATTAAAGATTATAGAAAGAAAAGAAATGAGGTAGAAAAATAGTATCAAACGCT
>JALYYX010000270.1 GCA_030946075.1 Bacteroidota bacterium
CCAGTCTTGAATTGCAGCCAACCATTTCATGATAGTATCTTACTTTTTGCCCATGATTGGCAATCATTTTTAATTTTTCTGCCAAAGCATCATCATTGGTAAACATTGCCCCACCATCTCCATAACAACCCAAATTCTTACTGGGAAAAAATGATGTTGTTCCAACGGTTCCTACAGTTCCGGTTTTCTTTTTTGATCCATCAGAAAAAATAAAATCTCCGCCAATTGCCTGTGCATTATCTTCAATTACAAATAAATTATGTTCTTTTGCAAGGGCCATTACCTCCTCAATATTTGCGGCATGGCCATACAAATGAACAGGAACAATTGCTTTTGTTTTAGGTGTAATTGCTTTTTTTATCGCTTCTATATCTATACAAAATGTTTTTTTATCAACTTCAACAAAAACAGGTTTTAATTTAAGCAAGGCAATAACTTCTGTTGTAGCTACATAAGTAAAAGATGGTGTGATTACTTCATCGCCGGGCTGCAGATCAAGAGCCATCATGGCAATTTGCAAAGCATCTGTTCCGTTAGCACAAGGAATAACATGCTTTATTCCCAAATATTTTGAAAGATTGTTGGCAAATTCATTTACCTGAGGTCCACCAATAAATACAGAGCTATCGAACACATTTAAAACAGCAGCATCTACCTTATCTTTTATTTTAAGATATTGCTGCTTTAAGTCTACCATTTGTATAGGTTTCATAAGGGCATTTTAAGCGGCTGCAAAGATAATGATTGAAACAGGAAACAGAAATAACAAATTAATCGTAATGAATTTCTTTGGAAGAAATTAGATTTGTCAGATAAATCTACATTTTGAGTCTTCTGCTGTATAATATTTTTTTAAAATTGTACCCTTTAGGGATTCGTATTGCATCAATGTGGAATGATAAGGCTGACCATTGGATTAAAGGAAGAAAAAATATTTTTGAAAAGATTAAAAAAATACTTAACACTAAAGATTCAATCAATATACAAACCATCTGGATGCATTGTGCAAGCTTAGGCGAATTTGAGCAAGGCTTACCACTGATTGAAAAAATTAAAAAAGATTATCCTGGAAATAAAATCATCATTACATTTTTTTCACCATCGGGGTATGAAATAAGAAAAGATTTTAAAGGAGCAGATCATGTTTTTTATTTGCCCGAAGACTCGCTCTCAAATGCAAAAAAATTTATAGAACTTATAAATCCAAAATTAGTTTTATGGATTAAATATGAGTTCTGGTATTATTATTTATCTGAATTGAAAAAAAGAAATATCCCGGTGCTATTAATTTCAGGAGCCTTCAGGAAAGATCAGCCATTTTTTAAATGGTATGGAAACATTTGGAAAAAAATGCTGAACTGCTTTGAACATTATTTTGTTCAAAATAAAAACTCAAAAACTTTGTTGGAAAAATGTAGTTTAAAAAATGTTACATTATCCGGCGATACAAGGTTTGACAGAGTGATTAGTATTGCTGAAAATTTTGATGATGTGCCTTTGATAAAAGAATTCTGCGGAGAAAGTAAAGTGGTAGTAGCAGGCAGTACCTGGGAAGATGATGAGGCAGAGTTAATTCACTTTGCAAAAATAAATTCACATATAAAATTTATTATTGCCCCGCACGAAATTGATAAAGAAAATTTAAGTGATGTAAAAAAAGAATTTCCCAATTCAATATTTTATTCACAACTAACGGAAGAAGAACCGAAGCAAAATATACTGATAATTGATAACATCGGAATGTTATCACGACTTTATAGGTATGCCGATGTAACCTATGTGGGTGGCGGGTTTGGTGATGATGGTCTTCATAATATTTTAGAGGCAGCTGTGTATGGTAAGCCTGTTATTTTTGGGCCTGAGTTTGAAAAAAATTTTGAAGCTGAAGAATTAATCGAATGCGGCGGAGCAGTTACAATTGAAAACGCATTGGAACTTGAAAAGGTGCTAAATAAATTATTAAACGATGATACCGAATTACAAAAAACAGGAATTGCCGCAAGAGATTATGTTTACAGCAAAGCGGGTGCTACAGAAAAAATTCTGAATTTTATTCAGGAAAAACGCCTTTTAACCAACTGATCGAATTGTTTTACTACAGGATCATTATCACTCCAGCCGATTTTTACTTTCAGCTCTCTTTGAATCCAATATTGTGCTTCGGGGAAAATTGAAAAATTATTGATAGTTTTTATGCTGCGCTCATACATTGCCTCATCTCCGCGGAATAATTCATTAATAAATAAAAAACGATCGTTAACGCCAATGGCTTTTCGCAGATCTCTTACGGGAGCCTCTGTAAGCATATCCGAAAGTTCAATTTTACTCTGCTTTAATTTTTCATTTAAAGATTCAGGCCTTCCTGCTGCAGAATCATTTATATTTTTTGCAGCATTTGGCAATGGGGTTTGGTGTGTAAGTGTTGGCACATCTTCAATCGGATCAAATAAAAAAGTTGGTTTTGCATTAATACTCATTTGATTTTTTGAATCCGCATTTCGTTTTATTTCTTCCAGTTCCTCCTCTATTTCTTTTTCATCAACCTGTAAAACCTCAATAATCTTTTCCTCCTGTGGAATTGGTTCCTCGGTTATATTTTTTGTATAATTTAATGAAGTATTATTCCCTGAAATGGAAGGCATCATTACCGCAACTTTTCTGTGATTTTCTGTAGCTACGCTGCCTTTTTGCTGAAGTAATTCTGTATGCAACATTTGAACTGTCATTAATAATTTTTCGGCTGATGCATTTTCATCAATTTGTTGTTGCAGTTTTTGTATCAGTGTTTTTACTCTCTCCATGAAATTGTGTAGTTTAAGCCAACTTAGATCAATTCAAAAGAAAAATAATAATGATTTTGATTTGATGTAAAATCATTTTAATCTTTGCACATCAGGCTAAGTTACAAATTGAATTTAAAATTATTTACTAAAATATGTTTATAGAACCAAATTTTAAGGGCGAGCGCAGAGGCTGGATAGAAGTTATTTGCGGAAGTATGTTCAGCGGTAAAACAGAAGAACTGATACGAAGATTAAAAAGGGTGAAGATTGCAAATTTAAAAGCTGAGATTTTTAAACCTACAATTGACGTTCGCTACGATGTAATAAAAATCGTTAGCCATGATGAAAATAAAATTCACTCAACACCTGTAGATAATTCGCAAACAGTTTTATTAATGGCACAGGATGTAGACGTAGTGGGCATTGACGAGGCTCAATTTTTTGATGAACAAATTGCAACAGTATGTGAGCAGCTGGCATTAAAAGGTGTTCGTGTAATTGTTGCAGGGCTTGATATGGATTACCAGGGAAAACCTTTTGGCCCGATGCCGCAGCTGCTTGCCATTGCTGATTACATAACCAAGCTACATGCTATTTGTATGCAATGCGGCAACATAGCCAACATATCTTACAGAAAAATTCCTATGGAAGGCCAGGTACTGTTGGGAGAAAAAGATATTTATGAGCCAAGATGCAGGCATTGTGCTCAGTTAGCTTAATCATGAACAATAAAATATTTATTTTATTAAAGAAAGATGTATTGCTTGAATTTAGGCAACAGCATACTTTTTACGGTGTGCTTTTATACATTGCCTCCACCATTTTTGTTTTATACCTCTCAATAGACGAGCCCGCAGCAAACGTTTGGAATGGATTGTTTTGGGTGATACAACTTTTTATCTGTGTAAATACGGTTGCAAAAAGTTTCTTGCAGGAAAGCAAAAGCCGTATGTTATATTTTTATTCCGTAACATCTCCTGTACAATTTATTGTTAGCAAGCTTATCTATAATGTTATGCTTATGATTTTAATGAGCATTATAAGTCTTTTTCTTTTTTTTATATTTTTAAATAACCCTGTTGAAAATAGTTTGCGTTTTATTGGCATAACAATTTTAGGCGGAGCAAGCATAAGCATTGTATTTACTTTAATGAGTGCAATAGCTGCCAAGGCACAACACAACGCAGCATTGATAGCCATTTTAGGTTTTCCAGTTATTTTACCGCAATTATTATTACTTATGCGTTTAAGTAAAACAGCTTTTGCAGAAGTGTTTCGGGAAGGTGCAGTGCTACAATTATCAGGTTTAATTATTGGCTTAGATGTTTTGGTAATTGTGATGGCAATAATTTTATTTCCTTATTTATGGAAGGATTGAACAAATAAGGAATAAGATATTTTAAATAAGAAATAAGAAAGGTGTTGAGAGCTGAAATGCAAATAAGAAATTTATATAAGAATTATATGGAGAATAAAAAGTTTGATCTGGAAGATAGATTGGTAAAATTTGCGTGTATGTGCCTTGATGTATGCGATATTTTACCTAATTCCAAAACAGGACAAAACCTGGAATATCAATTATCAAAAAGTTCAACTGCATCAGCTTTAGTTTATGGAGAAGCCCAGGCTGCGGAATCAAAAGCTGATTTTATTCATAAGATGAAAGTTGTATTAAAAGAAATAAGAGAATCAAGAGTAAACTTGCGAATAATAATAGAAAAACCTGTTATCAGTAGTGATAAAGTAGAAGTAGCATTTAAAGAAGCCAATGAGTTAATGGCAATATTTCTAAAAAGTATCGAAACCGCAAAGCAAAATAGATCTGTCTAACTTTCTCATTCCTTATTATTTATTTCTTATTCCTTATTTACTTCCCTTATTTCTTATTCCTTATTTACTTCCTTATTACTTATTCCTTAATTACTTCCTTATTTTTTGTTCCTTATTTCTTATTCCTTATCCCTTATTCCATAACTTCGCATCCCTAAATAACATCTTCTTATTTGTGAGGAAAAGCTGGTGGAAAATATTATCATTCGTATTACTTGCCTATACAATTATCGGCGGTTTTTTATTAGAGGTGCCACGCTTACCAATATTAAATGAATCCATTCGCAATCTTTATTTTCATGTATGCATGTGGTTTGGTATGATGATACTTTTTATCATAAGTTTTATTTACAGCATTAAATATTTACGAACTTCAAAGCATCGTAACGATATTTTTGCAAGCAAGTTTGCTGCTGTTGGCAGTGTGTTTGGTGTACTTGGCTATGCCACAGGAACTATCTGGGCCAATTATACATGGATAACAGATCAGAACCAATCTCTCGCCAGTGTTTTAAAAGAACCAAAACTTATTGGTGCCGCTATTGCATTATTAATTTACGGAGCATATTTTGTTTTACGCGGTTCATTTACTGATATTGATAAAAAAGCAAGAGTTAGCGCTGTGTATAATATTTTTGCATTTGCAATGCTATTTCCCAGCATCTGGATTATCCCAAGACTGGTTGGCAGCCTGCATCCCGGCGCACCGGGAAGTGAGAGTGGAAATCCTGCACTTAAGTTTGATGATCTGGATAGCAGTTTACGAATGGTATTCTATCCTGCTGTTATTGGTTGGACATTACTCGGCGTTTGGATAGCTACAATAAAAATTCGTTTACAACTATTGAAAGATAAAACATTGATTAATGTATAAATTCTTTTTACGTTTAATGATCTTTGTTGGCTGTTTATTTGCAGATGTATCATGCTTTGCACAGCAAAAAGTTGAAATGGCAGACAACATGCGGAGCAATGGAAAAATTTATGTTGTGGTAGCTGTTTGTCTTACCATTGTAATTGGTTTATTTATTTATATTTTTTCGTTAGATAAAAAAATAAGCCGTTTTGAAAAAAATAAAGAATAACAGTTTAGAATATATACACGATTGATTAATTATAAAACATTTTTTTATGTCTTCACAACCATATAGTTTTTTTCAAAGCGTTGAAAGAAGTTTTGATAAGGCAGCAATTTTTACAGATTGGGATGCAGGTATTTTAGAACAGATAAAACAATGCAATAGTGTTTATCAAATGCGGTTCCCGGTAAAAATTGAAGGGAAAGTAGAAACGATAGAAGCTTACCGTGTTCAGCATTCACATCATAAAACTCCATGTAAAGGGGGCATTCGTTTTAGTATGGCAGTTAACCAGGATGAAGTGATGGCGCTTGCGGCATTAATGACTTATAAATGTGCAATTGTAAATGTTCCCTTTGGTGGCGGTAAAGGAGGAATTAAAATAGATCCTAAAAAATATTCTGCTTACGATCTTGAAAAAATTACCCGCCGCTATACTGCAGAATTAATAAAGAAAAATTTTATTGGGCCTGGTACTGATGTTCCTGCTCCTGATTATGGTACAGGTGCAAGAGAAATGGCCTGGATACTCGACACCTATGTTGCTATGCATCCCGGTGAAATTGATGCTGCAGGCTGCGTTACCGGCAAACCAGTTTCGCAGGGCGGCGTACGAGGAAGAACAGAAGCTACAGGATTGGGTGTGTTTTATGGCCTGCGTGAAGTATGCAATATGCAACCGGTGATGGATAAATTGGGATTAACAACAGGTGTAGAAGGTAAGCGTGTTTGCGTTCAGGGATTGGGTAACGTCGGTTATCACTCAGCATTATTTTTTGAAAGGGCAGGCGCCAAAATTGTAGGGCTTGCAGAATATGAAGGCGCTATCTGGAGCAATGAAGGGCTGGATGTTGATGCTGTGGTAGCTCACCGCAAAAACACCGGTTCTATTTTTGATTTTCGGGGGGCAATTAATTTTGAAAAATCCGGAGATGCCTTAGAAATGGAATGCGATATTTTAATTCCTGCAGCATTAGAAAATGTTATCAATGGAGAAAATGCATCCCGAATAAAAGCAAAAATAATTGGTGAGGGAGCTAATGGCCCGCTTACTCCCGATGCTGATGAAATTCTTGCCCTTAAGGGTGCAATAGTTGTTCCGGATATGTATTTAAATGCAGGCGGTGTTACCGTTAGTTATTTTGAATGGCTTAAAAATCTTAGTCATGTTAGATATGGCCGTATGGAAAAACGTTTTACAGAAAATATGAATCAGCATATTCTTGGGCAGATGGAAGAGCTAACAGGAAAAAATGTTAGCAATATAGAAAGAGAATTTATTATGCATGGCGCAGATGAAGTTGATCTGGTAAGAAGTGGGTTGGAAGAAACAATGATAACAGCAACAAGAGAGATAATGGACATCTGGAATGCGAACCCCAACATACCTGATATGCGTACTGCTGCTTATGTTTGCGCCATAAATAAAGTTGCAACAAGCTATGCTGAGTTGGGAATATTTCCATAGTATTTCATAGGGTATCTAAAAAAACCCTGAAGTGAGAGGAATTTTTATTTATAATCGGGCAATTCATTTATCTCATAAAATTGTCCTTCTCTTTTTTCGAAACCGAAACAGTAATTGCCATTGGTAATTACCAAGTATTCTGCAGGCAGTGTAATATGATAGCGCAGAATTTGTTCTAAAGTTTTTTTGGTGATGGTTGCATTCATTTCTTTGCATTCAATTATCATCCATGGCAAAGTGTTTCGGTCGTACACTACTGCATCACATCTTTTTTTTAATTCTCCCAGATAAATTTCTTTTTCAACAGCAATTAATTTTGCAGGATATTTTTTTATTTCTGTGAGGTATTGCAATATGTTTTGCCTCACCCACTCTTCAGGGGTTAATACCATCCAGCGTTTGCGAAACGCATCAAATATCATTTCAAGATTATTTTCTTTTTTTATTTTGAATTGATATTTTGGATAATTTATTTTTATCATATTAAAAAGGCCGGCGCAATGCCGGCCTCACAAATTTATAAACTGTAATTATTAATTCTTTATAAACCTTTGCACTTCTACATTATTTCCATTGATAATTTTTATCATGTACATGCCGGCCGGTAAATTAGCAACATTTAATTTAGCATTAACTGAAGCTGAATTTATTTGACGGATAAGATGACCTTTATTATCCATTATTTGAATAATAGCGTTGTTACCATTGACATTAGCAATATTCAAATTCAACACATCATGCACAGGATTTGGATAAATGGTTGTTTTTGTGATGATGGTTTTTTCAGTTGGAGCGATTTTTTCAGTTACCGGAGCAGCATTTGTTACGGGGGCGTTACATGTAACCGAAAATGTTGAAGATGTTGCAGATTGGCCATCAGGGTTGGTAACCGTAACTGTATAATTACCACTTGCAGTGAATGTAATATCGGCTGCAATTTGAGTTGGATTTATAAAAGTTATTGCACCAACCGTTGCAGTACCAGGACCAACCGAAACTCCAATATGTTTGGCATAACCGGTACCTGGGTCAAAAAATTCAGAATTATTTGTTGAAGTACCTGTAATAGTAATAGTAGTTGAAACTCCACAAGTGGATGTTATATTTCCTACTGAAGGTGTTGCCGGTGCTGGTGCTTTAAATTGTGCAGCTCTTACACCCCAGGAATTAGTGGTTGCGGCATATTCAGTAAACGTCCACATGGTCATATCATCTGCAGGGTCTACAACAGTTTGAGTATAATCACCCCAACGGGAAGCCCCGGGACGGTATGAAGAGGTAGAAGTTGTAAAATCTGCAGGCGTACGAAAAGTAGCAAGGTTATCAGTTCTAAATCTGTTTGCCGTGGCTGCCTGGCAATATTTTTTTGCGCCTGCTGAAGTGAATCCCATTAAGCTATGGCCTTGTCCGCTTGTAGCAATAGTGGGGTAAATATAATTTTCCGAAGATTTAGAAGTATTTAATCCATCATAAAGCATGGCACTTTGTAAAATAACTGGTGAAGAGCCCGTAAGGTTGATCTCAGCCCAATAAGCGCCATCCCTATCTCCCCGTGAGCTGCCTACACCGGAACTTGTGAGTTTTGTTCCCTGGGCAATCCATAAAGTTGTCCTATTATCAACCTTATTTGTTTTAATCATTGCTGCACATAATCTTCGGTCATTACCATCTATGGTTGTTCCATTAAGAGTGGCAACTGATTGAGGTGTATATGTGGTTGCGGTGGGGAGAGATAAGTCACCTGATAAGGTAGGAGCTGCTCCATTTCCGTAAGTGACTTTTTTAATTACTAATTTTGAATAAACTGTTTTAGATGCGCCAATAAAGTAACCTGCAGTGGCATTCGGATCATCATTATGTACACCTTGCGGTGTATAAATATCCGATGTGATAGTGTTATGAGGAAATCCTGTAACTACGGCGGAACCTAATGTTCCGGGAGTTGCGGTAATTAAGCTGGCCTTATCTACAACCCACATATTGCTACCCGAAAAAGAGCTTCCGTTCGCAAACATATTACCGCCTATATATAAATAATTTTTGTCAATACCTAAGGTTGGATAATCAAAAAAATCATTAGCAGCACCGCCGGTTTGGGAAACATTAAAATAATAAATTTGAAAAACACTATTATTATCTAAAGGCCCCACGGGGCTCACAGCCACACAACAATAGTTATTTGTGTTATGATCAATATCTATCGCTACTATAAACCAACGGCCTGTAAATCTGTCAAACCTTACATGCGGATCACTAATCCCTGTAATACCTAGTGAACTGTTAGCAAAAAAAGAATTTAGCTCAAGATTTAGCACAGCTGGAAGAGTTGAAATATCACTACCTGGTGGAGTAGTTGACGGAGCACCTGTTACCGAAGGCTTGTCAAAAACTTTTAGACGTGTATTTGCTGTTGCTATTACTTGAGTAAAACCTACATCTCCGCAATTATCAGGAGGAGTGTAAGGAGACTCTCTTCCTGCAACTGCAGCATATGATCCCCAAATAGTTAGAAAATTACTAAATGAAGAAATACTTGAAGATGTGGAAACGGATGAGGTATTTGCAGCTGCATTGTTAACCATGCTACCATACTTCGATACAGGCTTAGCATCCGGGTGATCGCTAATAGGTTCAGGGCCTTCTAATTCTGGCCTTAATTTCGCTACAAAATTTGGAGGTAAGGGATGGGCCTTTTCATGGGCAATAATTTCAGAAACAGATTTAGCAATCCCGGTTATTTTTACAGTAGTTCCTTTTACATCATTGTGTTGTGCAAAAGAAAATCCATAAACGGTTAAACAAAATAACAATAGCAGGTAGTATTTTTTCATGTTTTAGTTTTTTAAAAAAAAATTAGGGAAGACTAAAAATATAATTTTTTTTTGATTTAAAGCAATTATCATCGTAATACTTTTCACCCTAAGCCCCTCATTACTGTCAATATTAAATTTTGTATTTTTATTAATATATGAAAACAAAAAAAGAAATAGTAGAAAACTGGCTGCCGCGGTATACAGGCGAAAAACTTAGCAATTTTGGCGAATATGTTTTGCTAACCAACTTCAGTAATTATGTAACAATGTTTGCGGCGTTAAATAGTGTAACGATAGTGGGCGCTGATAAGCCAATGCAATGTGCCACCGCGAATAATATTACCATCATCAATTTTGGAATGGGCAGCCCTACAGCCGCCACTGTAATGGATTTGCTTAGTGCCATAGAACCAAAAGCAGTTTTATTTTTAGGCAAATGCGGCGGATTAAAAAAACGCAATAAGATTGGTGATTTAATTCTTCCTATTGCAGCCATAAGAGGTGAAGGAACATCAAACGATTATTTTCCTCCTGAAGTACCGGCATTGCCTGCATTCGCTCTGCAAAAAGCAATTTCCACTACCATTAGAGAATACGAATATGATTATTGGACAGGCACTGTTTACACCACCAATCGCCGTGTTTGGGAACATGACGAAGAATTAAAAGAATATCTCCAAAAAATAAGAGCTTATGCAATCGACATGGAAACAGCAACCATTTTTACTGTTGGATTTTTTAATAAAATTCCAACAGGGGCATTATTGCTCGTGAGTGATTCACCAATGGTACCCGAAGGTGTAAAAACTGAAGCCAGCGATGTAAGTGTAACCGCACAATTTGTTGACAGACATTTAAAGATCGGTATAGATTCATTAAAACAGTTAATGAACAATGGATTAACCGTAAGGCATTTAAAATTTTGATATGCGAATTTGCAGATGTGCAAATTTGCAGATGCCGGATACATTCATTAGCACATCTGCATATTTATTAATTTGCACATAATGCCTCTTCTTCAAATAAAAAATCTTTCTGTTGATTTTGAAACAGAATTTGAAAAAACTTCCGCAGTAAAAAATATTTCGTTTGAAATAAACAAAGGAGAAATTGTAGCCATTGTTGGTGAATCAGGTTCAGGCAAAACTGTTACATCTTTATCAATATTACAACTACTGCAAAGCCCTCCGGCAAAATATGTATCAGGAGAAATTCTTTTTTCCAAAAAAGGAAAAAAACAAATTGATCTTCTGAAATTATCTGCGGATGAAATGAGAGATATCCGCGGAAATCAAATAGCGATGATCTTTCAGGAACCAATGACATCTCTCAATCCTGTTCAAACATGTGGCAGCCAGGTAATGGAAGCGATTCAATTGCATGAGAAAAAAAATAAAATTTCTACCAGAAAAAAAGCAATACAATTATTTGAAGATGTGAAACTTCCTGAGCCGGAATCAATGTTTAACCGTTACCCTCACCAGCTCAGCGGCGGACAAAAACAAAGGGTGATGATTGCAATGGCAATGAGCTGCAATCCATCTTTATTAATTGCTGATGAGCCTACAACAGCTCTTGATGTAACGGTTCAAAAAACAATTCTGCAACTGATAAAAAATTTACAGCAGAAACATGAAATGGGTGTCATTTACATCACACATGATCTTA
>JALYYX010000293.1 GCA_030946075.1 Bacteroidota bacterium
GAAGTTGCCATTCTTCCTTATTACATCAGCAACTTAAATATTGAATACACGTACAAACAAAGAATGAGCGAATATGTTGAATTCGAAAATCTTTGTTTTGTTGATACATTGGATAAATCGAGCTTGCATTTTGTGCAGAAAGGCTTGTTCGATGTAAGTGCAGAAAATGCAACCCGTATAAAAAGACAGAATGAAAGAAAGATCAGTGTTATCATTGGTAATCCACCCTACAATGCGAAGCAGGAAAATTATAATTATCAAAATGCCAACAGGGCTTACAAAGAAATTGATAAGCGGATAAAAGACACTTACATCAAACAGGGAACTGCACAAAATCAAATTGTTGTTTATGATATGTACACAAGATTTTATCGCTGGGCAATGGATAGAATAGATGAGAATGGAATAATTGCTTTTATTACTAACAGAAGTTTTATTGATGGAAGAGCTTTTGATGGCTTTAGAAAATTAGCAGCAAGTGAATTCAATCACATTTATATTATTGATCTGGGAGGAGATGTAAGAATGAATCCCAAATTATCAGGTACAAAGAATAATGTATTTGGAATACAGACAGGAGTTTCTATAATGTTTTTGGTAAGAAAAAATAACAAGCTTATAGCAGAAACAAAAAAAGAATTTAAAGAACTCAAAAGAGAGTTTCCCATAGCAGAGGAGCCTGTTATAGAATATAAAAAGAAACTATTCTACTCAATTGAGAATTCAAGAATTAATTATATAAGAAGACCGGAAATGGATACGGCGAAAGATAAACTTGAGTGGTTATCACAATCTCAAATTGAACTTCTTGATTTTGATTTAATATCTCCTGACAAACATAATAATTGGATTAATCAAAATGAAAATGAATGGGAAGAATTAATTCCTTCCATTGATAAGGATGTGAAATGTGAAAAAAGCGAGCAAGCAATTTTTAAATTATACTCAAGAGGAGTAGCTACTCAAAGAGATGAATGGGTTTACGATTTGGATAAAACCGAGTTGGAAAGTAAAATCAAATTTATGGTTGATGTTTATTCTAAAACATTGACCAATTCAAAGCTTGAAGGAAAAAAATTAATTAAATGGGATAGAGAGCTTTCTAAATACTTGGCAAAAGGAATAAAAAAGGAGTTTAACCCAAACCAAATTATTACTTCATTATACAGGCCTTTCAATAAAGAACATCTTTATTTTGATAAGCATTTTAATGGAATGACTTATCAATGGTTTGACATTTTCAGTAGTAATCAAAAAAATAATTTTATTGTAATTCCAGGCATAGCTTCCCCTAAAGATTTTTTCTTATTAAGTTCTGATTTAATAATTGATTTAAACTGTTTGCCGGCAGGATGTCAATGCCTTCCTCTCTATCGTTACACATCAACAGGCGAACGCATAGACAACATAACCGATTGGGGTTTGCAGCAATTTAAAGATCACTACCAACCGTCATTGCGAGGAGGAACGACAGCCAGTCCCGATTTTTCGGGGAAGCAATCCCCTGATGCAACCACCAATGATGAGATTGCTTCGTCGCAGCCAAACACAAAACCTTCCTCTCCTCGCAATGACGTAGAAGGTGATGACGAAATAACCAAAGAAGATATTTTTAATTACACCTATGCAGTATTGCACAATCCAGCTTACCGCAAAAAGTATGAGCTTAATTTAAAAAGAGAATTTCCACGCATACCTTTTTACGAAAACTTTTTTCAATGGGTGGATTGGGGTAAACAATTAATGAATTTGCACATCAATTATGAAACAGTTGAGCCATTTCCTCTATCCGTCATTGCGAGGAGGAACGACGAAGCAACCTCAAATCGAGTCACCAATAATAAGATTGCTTCGTCGCAGCAAGACACAAAACCCAAAGCTCCTCGCAATGACGATGTACATTCTCCCAAAGCAAAACTAAAAGCAATAAAAGAAAGCGGCATTATACAACTTGATGAAAATACAGAACTGCATGGCATACCAAACGAAGCGTGGGAATACAAGCTGGGCAACCGTTCTGCTTTAGAATGGATACTCGATCAATACAAAGAAAAGAAACCAACTGACCCAACCATCGCAGAAAAATTCAACACCTACAAATTCGCAGATTACAAAGAGAAGGTGATTGATCTTTTAAAAAGAGTTTGCACCCTTAGTGTTGAGACAATGAGGATTGTGAAGGAGATGGAGAAAGTATAAGCATAATTCTAATTATAGACCACTTCTTAAAATAAAAAATGGGAGAAGCAGAAATACAAACATATCAAAATACAATTATCATTTCTTCTCACATCATCACTTACGGCAATGCCGCTGATGAAAAACTAACTGCATTAATTCGTGATGAGATAGAAGTAATGTGGAATGAACCTGCCGCTATAGTAACAATTAATAATGAGAAATTTAGTGTAAGGTTTAGCATTACTGCTGCGTTGCAACCTGATATTGAAACAGAAGAAATATACAGCAATGTTGATCCCAGAAATAATTATTTCCGTATAGAAGAATATGCTCAGGGAAATATTTCTTTTGTTGATGGCCTGGGTTGTAACACGGGTTATTTTAAAGTTGAGAATTTATACGAAGGCTCTACAACGGCTGCTCATGAATATGGCCACACACTTGGTTTAGATCATCCAAAAAATATGGATTATAGAGGTAAAGGTATTCCGGGAATTATGTACCCAAGAGGAACACTGGTTGATCCTCAATTTCAGTATGATTCAAAAAAACCTGCCGGTGTTGCAGGGGGAACAATGCACCCTATGTACAGAAAAGTTTTTGCTGAAGATGTTGCTTTAATAAAATGGAATAAATTAAAATTCGAAAATTCTAAAGCAATAATTGGCGAATTCACTAATGTTTATCATGAAGATCATAAACAGGCA
>JALYYX010000308.1 GCA_030946075.1 Bacteroidota bacterium
AATCATTATACATTTCATTCATTACCTGGTGTACCTTTTCCTGTGTTTTGTATGCTTTGCCTGCAAAATTATACAAGTATGCTATGTGATGGCTGGGCTCATTTCCATGAGCATATTGGCCAATCAAACCGGTAATATCAGATTGGTCTCTGCCGGTCATCTTTGTTGTTTCAGAAAACAAACTATCAAGTTTGCTTTCCAATCTTTTTCTGCCGCCCAATATGGATGTGTAGCCATTGATATCCTGCGGAACATAAAAAGAATATTGCCATGAGTTGGCTTCTGTAAAATTATTATTTACTTCTTTCGGATCGAAGGGTGAGATCCAGTTTCCATTTTTCTTTGGCCGCATAAAACCTGTAACAGGATCTAATAAATTTTTATACGCCTGGGCCCTTTGTATATAACTCTTGTAATCATCTTCTTTACCAATCATCTTTGCAAACTTTGCAATGCACCAATCATCATATGCATACTCTAATGTTTTTGAAACATTTTCACTTTCATCTTCAACTTCCAAATAGCCATGATCTATTAATGCAGGGAGGCCGTAACGATTGCCTGTAGCACTTCTCTCCATTGCTTCCAAGGCAAGTTTCTTATCAAATTTATCAATACCCTTTGCTGCAGCATCCACAATTACCGGCACGGAATGATAACCTATCATGCAATCAGTTTCATTACTGCTTAATTCCCAAACCGGTAATCTGCCTCCTTCCTTGTATTGAGTAAGAAATGTTTTTATATAATCTAAAGTTCTTGCCTTGTCAATTATTGTATACAGAGGATGGCATGCCCTGTAAGTATCCCATAAAGAAAAAACTGTGTAATAAGAATAACCTAATGCAGTATGAAGTTTATTATCTCTTCCGCGGTATTGCCCGTCAACATCGTTAGCAATGTTGGGAACAATCATAGTATGGTAAAGAGCTGTATAAAAAATTTTTAACTGCGATAATGAGCTACCACTAACTTCTATTTTATTTAATTCTTTGTTCCATATTCTATCGGCATCTATTTTTACTTTTTCAAAATCCCAACCCGGTAATTCACTCAGTAGATTTTTTCTTGCACCTTCTGCACTTACCTGGGAAATAGCAACTTTTACCTCAATTGCTTCCTTATTTTTTGTTGAGAATTGAAAAAACGCTTTAAGATTTGTTGCGTTAATTTCTTTAAGATCATTATGCAAGGTATCATTTACCCAAATACCAGATGTGGTAAATGGTTTTGAAAATTCTATTGAAAAATACACATATTGATTTCTTGCCCATCCCTCACTTCTTCTCAACCCTTCCACTCTGTTATTTCCAATTATTTTTAAAGAAGATTCTAAAACTTTTTCCCGGTGTACTAAATCTAAAATGATATTCTGGACTCCGCCTGAAGCAAAAGTATATTTATGGAAACCAACTCTTGTGGTCGCCGTTAATTCTGCAAGAATATTATCATCTTCTAATAAAACAGAATAAAAGCCGGGAGATGCATTTTCATTTTTATGAGAGAATTTAGAACCATATATTTTATTATCCGGTGAAGGTTTACCACTCATAGGCATTAATAAAACATCACAATAATCCGGAACGCCTGTACCGCTTAAGTGTGTATGAGTAAATCCATAAATATATTTATCAGAATAATGATAACCTCCGCACCCATCCCAGCCTTCAAGTCTGGTATCAGGGCTTAACTGAACCATGCCATGCGGCAAAACTGCCCCGGGGTATGTATGTCCATGCCCTCCGGTACCAATAAAAGGATTAACATATTTTGCAAAATTTTTTTGAGCTGCTGCGGGCAGAAAAAATAAATAAAATATTATTAATATCGAAACTCTTTGCATGAAGATTTTTCACAATTTAAGCTGTAATAAAAGGCTGAAAAAATAAAAAAGCGATAACAAAATATTATCGCTTAAAATAAACGTTGTTAACTATAAATTAAAAGGGAAGATCGTCTGCAGGTTCTGAGATTTCATTCATACGTGCGGTATTATTTGTTGCAGAACCTGATGCAGCCATTTGACTACCTCCATTATTTTGGGAAGCTCCATCTCCGCCGCCTAATAATTGTAGATTTTGCACTCTCATTCTTAATGTTGCAGCTGGTTGGTTTTCCTTATTGAGATATCCATCAACATCAGGCGAACCTTCAGCATACACCATTTTACCTTTTTTTAAATATTGTGCAACGGCAGTTCTGTCCGTCCAATAAGCACAATTTACCCATGTTGTTCTTTCTTTTAAATTACCTTGTGCGTCTTTAAATTTTTCAGTGTGGGCAACATTAAAATTAATTACGTTTTTGCCATTCACTTCCTTTACGATGCAATCTCCGCCGAGGTTGCCTACGATTTGTAACTTGATCATAACTGTGTTTTTTTAATTGTTAATCGATGTATCTGTACGGCCGCATTCTAATTGTAAGAATGAAGCGAAATCTTTATGA
>JALYYX010000312.1 GCA_030946075.1 Bacteroidota bacterium
ATCCGGAAAATTTCCTTTAAAGTGACAGGTGTCAATTAAAATCTTTTCAATCACTCCCTCATGAGCAAGCCTGACTATTACCCAATCACGATTGCTGGGGGTGCGGTTGCGCTTGGTTTCCCAGCCATCACCCATATTAATTCCCCTTCCGGGCATAATTAAGTTATCCATGTGAGAGAAAAACATATCGTTACATGCAATAGATTTTCCACCATTAACTGCCGCTGCAAGATCTACCAATTCATTTTCATCAACCAAACGCCAGTCTTTAAAAACGTCACCATACACTTTTAATCTTGCAACACCGCCATCAGGATAAATATGCAATTTTAAATGTGTGTAAATATTGTCCTCTTTTATTTCATACAAATTTTGTGAACCGGCGAGTAGAGGAGATTTAGGTAGGATTTCTTTCCATTTCACTTTTTCAAAATCAATATTTTCATTCTTCTGCATATTACAAGCCTCAATGGAGGCATGCGGGGGATGATTGCCAAGAAAGTGATTAGTGTCAATATCCACACCATGAATTTTTCCCGGAGTTGCCAGTTGAATTATACACCAGTCATGCCCGGGAGTGCGCTTGCGGCGTGACTCCCAGCCATCCATCCACTTTCCACGGTCAGTATATTTATCAGGAATAAAAATTCCCCTTCCCGGTTTTAAAAGATTTTCTTTTTCGGCAAAAAAATCATCGCTGCAAAGCAAGGCTTTACCTCCTAATCTTTCTGCAGCAAGGTCAATAAGCTTTGTAAATTCAGGTTGCTCCATAATTATGTACTTAATAATATTTTGCCTTTGTTCAAATGTAAAAACTTTCCATCATCAAAAACTTTTTCTCCTGCTAACCAGGTTTGATGAATTACACCAGTTAATTCTTCATTTAAATATGGTGTGATCTTATGCTTATGCTGAATGATATCTTCTGTTACCTTAAAACTTTTCTTATCATCCCAGATAATCAGATCAGCATCAAAACCTTTTTCAATTTTTCCCTTCCGTTTTTCCTGTCCAATTAATTTCGCAGGATTTTCGCAAAGCCATTTTGTTATTTCATTCAAATTACAATTTCTTTTTTTTGCTGCAGTCCATAAAATGGGTAATGCAAATTGCAGCGATGCAATACCACCCCATGCTTTCATAAAGTCGCCACTCTGTAACTCTTTAAGCACGGGTGTTGCAGGAGAATGATCCGTTGCTACAAAATCAATTACTCCATCTTTCAATGCTTGCCAAAGCTTTTCATTGTTTTCTTTTTCACGAATTGGTGGCGCACATTTAAAAAGTGTTTGTTTGTTGACATGCCTGTGATCATGAGCTTGTCGAAGGATTTCTTCAGCATTAAAGTATAAATAATGTTGGCCTGTTTCAACCGTTAATGGCAAACCTTTTTGTTTTGCTCTTGCAATTTGTTCAATTGAATTTGAAGACGACAAATGAACAATGTGTGCTCTGCAATTATAGTCTTCGCATAAACGAATCATCAAAGCAATCGCATCATCTTCCCATTTGCGGGGACGGGAGTTGAGATAGTTTTGATAAGAATTATTTTGAATTTTAAATTTTGAATTTTGAATTTCAGAAGTTAATTCACAATGAATAAGCAAAGGCAAATTATATTTTGCAATTATTGGCATTGCTTTTCGCAAGTCATCTTCTGTTACATTTGGAAATTCATCAATGCCTGAATGTGTAAGAAATGCTTTAAAACCTAAAACTCCTTTTTTTATTAATGGTACTATGTCATTTTCGTTCCCCGGAATTATGCCCCCCCAAAATCCGCAATTGGTATGCAATTGGGGTTTTGTTGCCGCAATTTTTTTATCAAATGCGTCAGCAGTTGTTGTTACAGGAGAAGAATTCAATGGCATATCAACCAATGTGGTAATACCTCCTGCCAGAGAGGCTTTGGTGGCGGTATCGAACCCTTCCCATTCTGTTCTTCCGGGTTCATTTATGTGAACATGAGGATCAATAACTCCAGGCATTACTATCTTTTCGCCAACATCAACAAGCCTTTCATCAATAGTATCTATTGAATTTACAAGATCAATTATCTTGCCTTCCTTAATAATAATGATAGCTTCTTTTTCACCTTCAGGCGTAATTACTTTTTTACTTTTTATAGCAAGATCAAACACAAAAAAATTATTAATATAAAATGAAAGTTTAAAAATAGAAAACTAAATTTTAATTTGGCTGCTTAATGTTTCATTTTGTTATATATACTATTCTTCTGCTGCTGCTGATAATGCTGGTATGGATGACATACCATGTTAAGTCATTATCAAA
>JALYYX010000314.1 GCA_030946075.1 Bacteroidota bacterium
GTGAAATACCGCACGTAATGGAAGTAGATGCAAACTTACTGGCTGAAAAAATTAAGAGTACAAAAAGCAAAAGTGTAAATGTTTATTTTGATTATTTACCGCAGGAAGACCACGCAACAATAGCACATCAGGCGGTTTATAATGCATTCAGAATGTTGTATGGATTTACCAAATAATCAGATATAAAAATTTAATGCAACAAGTAATACCAGCTATAGTTTTTCAATTATATCTCTGTAGCCCCTGCCAATGGGAATAGATACTCCATTAACATCAACTTCTTCGGCTGTATAAGATTGTATCTTACTTAATGAAACTATGTAAGAGCGGTGTATCCGTTTAAAAAGATTTGCAGGTAAAAGATCTTCAATTTCATGTGTGCTCATTTTTGAAATATATTCTCTTTTTGTTGTAACGATCTTTATGTATTCACGCTGGCTTTCGATATAGACAATTTCTGAGAATAAAATTTTCACTTTTTTTCTTTCTGCATTTAGAAATATAAAATCTTTTGTCTCATGACTTTCAGTTATCATCTGCTTTTCCGCCTTAGCTGATTTTACTTTTTTTACTGCTGCGAGAAAACGATCGAAATCAAAAGGCTTTAACAGGTAATCTGTTACATTTAAATTAAATCCTTCCACAGCGTATTGATTGTAAGCTGTTGTAATAATTATTGCAGGCGGATGTGAAAGTGTTTTTAAAAAAGCCATACCTTTTAATTTAGGCAGATGGATATCCAAAAAAATAAGATCGGTATTATTATGCCGCAACCAATTAGTTGCAAGAATAGCATCTTTAAATGTTGTCTGTAATTCAAGAAAAGGTATCTGTGAAATATAATCTGCTAAAACTTTTACAGCCAATGGTTCGTCTTCTATTATGATGCATTTTATTTCAGACATGGCTTGCAAGATTAATTTTTAAAGTAGCTGTAAACACATTCCTGTCTTGTTTAAGAGAGAGATCATAATCTGTATAAAGTAATTCCAGTTGGCGGCGCAAATTAGATAAACCAATATTTTCTTTTACTCCGTCTTCAATGTATGTCTCACTGGAATTTTTTACAACAAACGTTAACTGCCGTTTATTAACTGAAAGCAAAATATCAACAAAGGGCTGATCTCTTGTTTCGGAAACACCATGTTTAAAAGCATTTTCAACTAAAGGTATCAACAACAGTGGGGGAAGAGCCTGTCGCATATCTTCAATATCATTCTTAAAAATAACATGTAAAGATTCATCGTAGCGCAACTTTTCAAGCGCAATATAATCATCAATAATTTTCATTTCCTGTTCAATTGAAATATAGTCTCCACATGTTTCATACAACATAAAACGCAAAATTTTAGATAAACGCAAAATTGATTCAGGCGCCAGGTCGCTTTTATCCCTTGTTAATGAATAAATATTATTTAAGGTATTGAATAAAAAATGCGGATTGGTTTGTGACCTTAGATAATTTAATTCTGCTGCCTGCTTTTCTATGCGCAATTGTTGTTCAGCATGTTTTAACTTTATGTAATTATAAATATGCCTGATTATTCCAAAAAAGAAAACAGATCCGGCGCTATATGCCATTTGATTTTCCAGCACTTGCTTTAATAAAGAAAAATCTCTGAGTGCGGTATACACATGTAACTGTATTCCCAATAATCGCCATAGATATGAACCATAGGACCAGAAAATAATATGCAACCAAAAGAGAAAAATTGCGAGAAGAAAATTGTAAATAACAGTACTCCTTTTCTTGAGTACCAATGGAATGGTATATTCAAAAAATACAAAATTTACTATAATAATATAGACAACCCCCCAAAGGTTGTTGATTACAGAAACTAAAAATCTATCAGGATATTTATTCAAGGTGTTGATGAGCCCTGCAAAAAAATAGCCAAGCCCCAGCCAGAGATAAATGGTAAACCGTTTTATTTCAAATAACTTTATCATTCTTAAATTAAAAGATAAATATCGGCAAATCTTTCCCGTTACATTTTGTAATCTATAGAATTGACGTTGTGGTAAACAAATGACTTGAAACCATCAATCAAAAAAAAATGAAATGCAGGTACGTTAATATTTGCTGCATTTAATTACTCCATAATTTTTTCCTATTTCCATTAAGATGATCTGCATTATTATGTTGTTCATTTACCATAATCTGCTGTTTATTGACGGAGGCTTTCAGTGTTTTCTTTAATTAGATATTCTTGTGTTGTAAAACCTTACCAATCGGTTTTAAAATAAAAACAAAAAAATCTACAAAACATGAAACAGTTTATCCTTTCAATTACAATCTTTCTTACTTCCTTATTTGCAATAGCTCAAAAAGATGAACCACTTCAGTCAGCAAACCTGCCTACGCAACAAGCAGGTTATGAAGCTGCGAATTGGAAACTCTGGCTATTAGATAAGCCACAACAAATAACAATTGATGCATCGCCTTCAGTTGGGCAATCAAAGAGTGAATTGCAAACTATCAGGCAAGGAATAGTAAATCTTGATGAAAAAAAATTGGCAGCCATAAAATACTGGAATGCAGGAGCGCCATCTTACCGCTGGAATCAAATTGTTCTTGGGTTGGTTGATATTAAGCCTGAAACCCAACTTCGCATGCCGGCATCATGGATGAATATTGCTATTTATGATGCAACGATATTAGCGTGGAAAGAAAAATTAAAATATAAGAGAAAGCGTCCGCATGATCTTGATCCTTCTCTACATACTGTAATAAATGCACCAAACACATACTCATATCCATGTGAACATTCCGTAACGGCGGCTGCCGCTGCCTATACACTAGCTTATTTTTTTCCTGATAAAAAAGATTCAATAATGCAAATGGCACGTGCGGCTTCGCAATCACGGGTTGATGCAGGTGTACAATTTCCGAGCGATGTTGAAGCTGGATGGAAATTGGGTGAGCAGGTTTCTAAAGAAATTATCGAGAAAGCAAAGAACGATGGATCAGCAACAGTTTATAAAGGTTACATAAATAAGGATCCAAAAAAATGGACCGGTCCTTATCCAATGGGAATAACCATGAGTTCTTTTACACCAATCGTTATGCGTTCGTCCGATCAGTTCAGGCTACCACCGCCACCGGATTTTGAAAATGACATGAAGGATTTAAAGAATTTCAAACGGACTAATAGAACTAATTATATCGCCTTATACTGGGCAAACAACGGACCTGGATTATGGAATGACCTTGCAAGTCAAAAAATGTTTGAATACCGTATGATGGATGATGCTCCTGCAGCAGCACGTATATACACTGTGTTGACAGTAGCCTATCATGATGCAGCCATCGGAATCTTTGATTCGAAATATGCCTATTGGGGCATAAGGCCTAATCAATATGATACTACTTATAAGTCACTTATATCAACACCTCCTTTCCCGGGTTATCCATCCGGTCATGCAGCAGGTGCAGCAACTACATGCGCTGTGATGGAATATTTTTTTCCTGCAGATGCAAAACAATTTCACCAGCTGGCAAAGGAATGTGCAGATTCAAGGTTCTATGCAGGTATTCATTTTAAAACAGATAATGAATCAGCGCTAAAGATGGGGGCATCTATAGGAAAATATATTGTTGAAACCTGGATGAATAAATAAACGTTGGCCATATACTACAGTAATTAAAAAAGATTATGGCCTTTGTTTATAAATAAGTAGCATAATGTATAATCAAATTCTCAACTAAAAATAAATTCATATGAAACCGATCATTATTTTCATCACAATTACTTTAACTACAATGATTCTTTGCCATTGTTAATGGTTGCAGAAAACATAAAGAATAGAGATGGCTCTCAAGTGTTACCGGGGGATGTTTCTACATCCCTTTTTTCAGTTTTGTTTATTGATTACTTTTTAAAAAATTAAATTCTTTTAAAATGATAAGAAAAAATAAAATCATACAATTTGGAGAAGACGTAGAAGGATATAACATTCCTGTTTTGAATGAACGTGAAATAAGAGCATCAGCAGGAATACTGTTTGTATTTATGTTTATCGCATTAATGCTGATCTTGCTTAAAGAAAATTTCTTACTGATCAAGTATGTAATTATTATATTCCTTACAGATCTTATCATACGTGTGTTTATTAATCCAAAGTTTTCTCCTTTACTAATAATTGGCAGGTTGATAGTAAGCAGGCAGGTTCCCGAATATGTTGGAGCGCCACAAAAAAAGTTTGCATGGAAAATAGGGATTGCTTTGTCAGGCCTGAAGTTCATTCTTTTAATACTTGTAAATTCAACCAGCATATTCACAGGTCTTAGCTGCTTGATCTGCCTGGTGTTCTTATTTTTTGAATCAGCTTTTGGTATCTGTTTAGGATGTTTGTTTTATGGTTTGTTTTACAAAGACAAGGCCCGATATTGTGCAGGCGAAATTTGTGATGAAACAAAAAAACAAGACATCCAAAAAATATCATGGACTCAAATTCTTATCATCTTTGTTTTTCTTTTGTATGCAGTGTTGACAATACTTTTTTTTAATGATAATTTTAGTGAAACGCCAAAAAATTTGTGGGAAATTCTAAATTGAAATTTTTATAGGGTGATCTTGTGTGATTAAACTATTTTTCTATCGACTTTATAATTAAATTAATCAGATCACCGGTTTTATCTGTATCAAGCCAGCGGGCAACAACTACAAGATCATGTGCATTATCTACAATCACATAATTTCCACCAAAACCTTCAGCGTAATAAACACTTAATGGTACGTTAGGAAATTTATTTTCAAGATTCGTCCACCACATATAGCCATAACTTTTATTTGCGAGTGATGGCTGATGAACCGCATTTACCCAATTTTCTGAAATGAGTTGTTTGTCTTTCCATTTTCCTTTTCTTAAAAATAATAAGCCAAACCGTGCCTGGTCAATTGTATTAATAAAAAGGCCACCGCCAAAATGCCCGCCACCACTAACAGACTGCATCATTATACCATCAATATTTACAAAACTATTTTCATAACCATACCATCTCCATGTTGTGGAAGCGCCAATAGGATCCATTATTTTTTCTTTTAAAACAACAGGCAAAGGTTTACGCCAAACCTGCAATAACGAGTAGGCTAATAAATTTACCCTAACATCATTATATTTAAAATGTTCACCAGGCTCAAATAATTTCCTATTCCGCCAATCATCGAGTTTACCATCTTTAGCAGGGCGATCTGCCCAGTCATAAATATCAAATAAGTTTCCATACCAGTCGGAGCTTTGGGTTAGTAAATGCTGCCATGTTATTTTTGAATTATGTTCGCCTTCAAAAGTTCCATCCCAAACGTATTGATTTACTTTATCATTAATATTCTTAATTAATTTTTCATCTATAGCAATACCTGCAACTGTAGAAAGATAACTTTTAGTTGCACTGAAATCCATATCTACTCTGTTAATATCGCCCCACTGCCCAACAATGTATCCGTTCTTAATTATCATTCCTGCAGGGCCGCCTCTTTGTTTCGTGGGGCCATAAATCTTATAAAAAGGCTCATTGGCATAGGCTTTCAGGTCAGCGATCCGCAAATCACGATCAACTTTATTTTCATTGTTAATTGCAAAATGAATGGCACTATCCAATAACCGACTGTTCATTTTTATCTCTTCAGGTTTTTTAATTTGCCAGTCAGCATCAGGATAATATAATTGCTGTGCATGAACAGAAAATAAAAACCCAAGTAAAAAAATTATGAGGAAGAATTTTTTGCCAACCTTACTTTTCATATTTTTTTTTTAAGAATGAATATTAAAAATAAGAATTACAGTTAAAAAATACGAATGTTTTAAAAGCAGATGTGGCAGAAAAGAAAGGTACTTTCCAAATGGTAAACTTTTGGAAGGGATAATTAAAATACTATCATAATTCACCAAGCTATAATTGTATTACAATATCTTTTAAAAGCGACTTATTAAACCGCTTTATTAATATAAGTTTTTGCAATATAATGTATGGGAGCACCTGTATTTGCATGACTTCGTTGTACGGGCTGGTTACATGTTCCTAAAAGGTAGTAGAGTACTATGAAAATTAAAACTGTACTCAGGCATCCGCCACCAAGTTTTTTTGCGCCGTAACCGGCAATGATCGTTCTTATAAAATTATTCATAATTACATTTTATTTAGTTTGCTTAATAATCATGCCAATTGCCTAAATTTAATTCTTATGATTGATAAATTCTTTTATGCTGTTACAATTTTTGGTGCTGCAATAATAGCAAATTCATGCACATCCACAAAGATTATTACGCAGCCAGCTGCACCAAATAATTCACCAAAAGTGATGAAAGAATTCAGGGCTGCATGGGTTGCAACGGTTAATAATATTAACTGGCCAAGCAAACCCGGACTGAGTACAGAACAACAACAGCAGGAAGCAATTGCATTGCTTGATTTTTTACAGCAACATAATTTTAACGCTGTTATATTACAGGTAAGGCCGCAGGCAGATGCCTTATACAAAAGCAGTATTGAACCATGGAGTTATTACCTAACTGGTGAACAGGGTAAAGCGCCCGAACCTTTTTATGATCCTCTTGAATTCTGGGTAGAAGCTGCACATGACCGGGGTTTGGAATTACATGTATGGCTTAATCCTTACAGGGCTCATCATCCAAAGGGTGAAAAGGTAATCAGTGATCAGTCTATTATAAAAACAAATCCTGAACTGGTAGTGTATCTTAAAGAAGGCTATTGGTGGATGGATCCATCAAAGAAAGAAGTGCAGGACCGCACTACAGATGTAGTAACAGATATTGTAAAACGGTATGATATTGATGGTGTACATTTTGACGATTATTTTTATCCTTATCCTGAATACAATCTTAAAGAAGATTTCCCTGACAGCACAAGCTGGGTTGCATACAAAAATACAGGAGGTGTTTTATCACGTGGAGATTGGCGCCGGAAAAGTGTAAATGATTTAATTGAACATTTATATAAAAAAATAAAAGAAACAAAACCTTATGTAAAGTTTGGTATAAGTCCTTTCGGAATTTGGCGGCCTGGTTATCCTGAGTCAATAAGTGGTTTTGATCAATACAATGTATTGTATGCTGATGCAAAACTGTGGCTAAACAAAGGTTGGGTAGATTATTTTTCGCCACAATTGTATTGGCCTATAAAAAGATTTTCACAAAGCTTTCCTGTATTGCTAGGCTGGTGGCAAAGTGAAAATATTATGCAGCGCCATCTTTGGCCCGGCATTTCTGTTGGCCGTGACACTAGTGTAAGATCAGTAGATGAAACCATTAACGAGATAATGATATCTCGTGGAATGGTACCACAAAGCAAAGGGGTTGTTCATTGGAGTATTTCATCAGTAATAAAAAATGAAAACCTTGCAAATGCTTTGCTGGCAAGCATTTACAAAGATGGTGCATTGGTGCCTGCGAGTCCATGGCTTGATAATAAAGCTCCTGCTGCCCCTTCAGTTAATACACAAAAACAAGGGGATAGTTTGCAAATAAGCTGGATGCATAATAATGAACCGGATGTATTCCGGTGGATTGTTTATTACTGTTATAACAACATATGGAGTTATAAAATACTTAACCGTAAAGATCATTTGCTGAAGGTTAATTTAATTTCCGGCACTAATGAAGTTCAGCTGGTGTTAAATCGCATAGCAGTTACAGCAGTTGACAGAACAGGCAATGAAAGTGAATTAAAAGAAATAGAAATAAAGAATTGATTGTATTAACTTATTTCCTCCTTTCTTAAAAATTAAAGCATAAATACCGACCTTTACCAACTAAACAGATAATTAAATTATGGCTAAATCGCAGGAAACTTTTAATAAAAAAGAAAAACAAAAACAAAAAGCAAAGCAGCGACAGGAAAAAGCAGAGAAGATGGAAGAGCGAAAAGCAAATGCCAAAAAAGGAAAAACGCTCGACGAAATGATGGCCTACATTGATGAGAACGGAAACATTTCTTCAACACCTCCTGACCCCCGAAAAAAGAAAATTTTTAATCAGGAAGATATGCAGATAAGCGTGCCGAAATATGTACCTGATGAAATGGAAACGGTAAGGAACGGAGTAGTTACTTTTTTTAATACTGATAAAGGTTTTGGATTTATAAAAGATACACAAACACAGGAAAGTGTTTTTGTACATGCTAATCAATTATCATCTCCAATAAAAGAACATGATAAAGTAACCTTTGAAGTGGAAATTGGTGCCAGAGGGCCGAGTGCAGTTAATGTAAAAAAAACCTGATAGATTTTATTTACCCGCAGTAAATTGTTTATTATAAAACAAAGATGCCCTGATATCTTTAGCAGTATTTATATAAATATTCAAAAAATCTTTTTGCTCCTTCACACGCACTTCCATTGATTTTAATTTATTTCTTACAGCATCAGTGCTAAAAGTAAATGTAGCTGCAGACTTTGCTATCTTATCTAACTGTGCATTCCCGTCTAAAAGTTTTGCGTTTATTCCATCGAGCAATAATTTTAATTCCGTATCAGCAATTGCAGGGGTAAATTGCTTATTGCGGAATTGTACAAAATCATTATAAATTATTGCAGCATCATTAAGGTCAGCAACCGCAGAATTATAAAGCTCAACATCCTTATCCTGCCTTATCATTTCTATTTGCATTTTTGTATAATTGAGCCTGTCTTTTATAAGTCCGTTATACAATTCACTTTGTTCAATTCTATATGCGGATGATCTGAATTTTTGCAGGCTGTCCATTTTTATGTAGGCATTAATTGTATCTGCATAATTAAAAAACGATTGCTTTTTATTTTCATAAATATTACCGCTATAAAATTGATGATGGGAAACCGGATAACTTAAAAACTGCCACATAGGATCGTAAGGCATGTGTGATGCTATCATTTCTGATGGCGGCAACATGAACCATCTAAAATTTCCGTTTGCTCCTGCATCCCATGTGGGATCGCATAGCTGCCATTCATTATTTATAAAAACTGCACACCAGTTGTGGCCTGTTTTATCTACTGCCCCACCCTGTTTTGTATAGCCATCAATAATAAAAGAGGTAAGCCCAGTTTTTAAACAAATATCATTAAACAGGGCAGCGTAATTCTCACAAACTCCTTTTCTTCTCCTTAATGCTTCGGATATTTTTGCATAAGGATTTAAACCCAGATTGATAATGTTAGCACTGTCTGTGCTGTACTTTATATTTGATGTGATCCATGAATAAACCGCACGTACTTTTTTTATCTCACTATCAAAATTTTGTTTCACATATTCAGCAATATTATCTGTTGATATAGTTTTATCAATAGGAATTTTAAGCACTATATTATCTATCTGCCTGTCATCAAATATTTGTGCTTTTGAAAATGCAGTGATATAAAAAAACATTAGCAAAAGTATCCATTTCCTCATGCTATAAATTTGATATGATATGTTTTATTGCAGGCTTATATATCTTCAATTATGTTAACCTTATCACGATTTTTGCACAAGCTCTAACATGGCAGTAAGTTCATTAACCAGTTTATCATCGCCTTCGTAACCAATAGCTTTAAAACGTATTATCCCGTTTTTATCAATAATAAATTTTGTAGGTATGCCATTCACTTTAAACTGTTCTACAACCTTATCATCATTATCCTGCAAAACATGAAAAGTATATTTATGGGCAGCAATAAAATCTGATGCATCCTTCTGTTTATTTTCTCCTTTCTCCCATGTATCTACAAAAACAAATTTAACGTCAGGATTGTCTTTAAATTTATTAACCATTTTTTGCATAGCCGGAAATGAAGCTTTACAGGGGCCGCACCATGTTGCCCAAAAATCTACCACCACAATTTTATTTTTAAGATCGGCTATATCAACTTTATTTTTATTTAGATCGTATAATGCAAAAGAAGGAGCAGCCTCATTTATCATTGATTTACGAAGCTCAGCTAACATTTGTAAATAGTTTTCTTTTTCAAGGGTCGCAATGTAATTATCAAATCCTGCATCAGATTTTTGCTGTTTAGTATATACACGCTTAAGAATATCTTTAATTTCCGGGGTTGATTTTCCATCTTTTACAAATTGCTCCAGTTCTTTTTTATATTGCTTTACCGGTACAGTTTTTTCCGCAAGCAATGCATATGTATTATTAGATGATGTGGCCATGCCTTTATCAAACTTTAAATTTTCTCTGGCATAAGTCAATCCTTTTTTATATTCTCCCATTCTGTATAATACCATGGCGTAAGTATCAGCATACGTTGCATAAGTAATTTCTCTCGATTTATCCCATTGTTTTTTTGAAAGATAGCCGGGCTTATCTGCTAAAGGATTTTTCCATTCATTTTTTGATATAACTAATGACCTTGCTGAAAGCTCTTCAGCAAGTTTTAAATTATCATTATCCTTTTGCATTTCCCAGGCTGCATTATTATAAAGTGAAGCAACCCGTGCCTGATCTTTAATGTTAGCAGCGGCATTTTTAAAACCTATGTAATCTTTATTTGCAAGGTATGCTGATGGAATCGCTGACTGGAAAAACGGAAGTGAAGATTCAAGATATTTCCAGTTTTCATCCGTTTTAATTTTTTGTGTAATATCCTTTAACATCTGTTCTTTTGCAGTAATATCTTTTTCCAGATTAAATTTTTGAATAGTCTCTCCTATTGCCCATCTTCCATTTGGAAATTTCTGCTTTTTAAGAGAGGTTATTAATTTTGCCTGCTCAGGCAATTTGGCCAGGTTGTATAAATTTTCTACCAGAGTATAATCTGCTTCTTCCTTTAACCCTGTTTTCAAAACATTTTCTATTTCTTTTTGAATTAGCGCCGGCGCCTCCGCTTTATTAACTACACCATAAAGCCGTATGTAAGAAGCTAAATATGCTTTTTTATTTTCAGGATATAATAGAAATTCTTTTTCGAGTATCTGCAAAGCCTTATCATTGTTGGCATCCACACTCACCTGGCCTCCCATGCCCTGGTAAAATTGTGAAAGGCTTACGTTGCTTCCTTTTTTTAATTTATCTCCTTCATATAATTGTATCCAATAACCATTATTAAAATTATTATCAAC
>JALYYX010000326.1 GCA_030946075.1 Bacteroidota bacterium
TATTCCTATTGCCATTAATCAGGTGAACTATTTGGATTTAGTCTATCTGTACAACAGTATCGCACAATTATATTACGAAACCGGAAATATTGATTCATCGGTTTACTATGCAAAAAAAGTATTAAACGTATCCCAATTCACTTCTTATCAAAGAGGAGCATTTGAAGCCTTTACTATTCTTACCAAAGATTATAAGTTAAACCATCAGGATGACAGCACCATTAAATATTTAGAATTAAGCATTGCATTAAATGATAGTTTATTTAGTAAAGAAAAAACAAGAGCAATACAGAATTTAACCTTTAATGAACAGTTACAACAGCAGGAGAGGGTACAACAGCAAAAGGAATTTCAAAATAAGATAAAGCTTTACTCACTGTTTGCTGCACTGGTTGTTTTTTTATTAATAGCCTTTATACTATGGCGCAACAACCGGCGTAAGCAAAAACTAAATACATTACTTCAAAAGCAAAAGGAGCAAATCGAAAGCACATTAACAGAACTCAAGTCAACGCAAGCACAACTTATACAATCAGAAAAAATGGCATCGCTTGGAGAACTCACTGCAGGCATTGCACATGAAATACAAAACCCTTTAAACTTCGTCAATAATTTTAGTGAAGTAAATAAAGAATTGATTGACGAATTAAAGACAGAATTGGCAACAGGCAATCAGCAACAGGCAATTGAAATTGCAAATGACATTAAAGAAAACGAAGAAAAAATAAACCATCATGGTAAACGTGCCGATGCTATTGTAAAAGGCATGTTGCAACATTCAAGGCAAACCTCAGGCGTAAAAGAACCAACAGATATTAATGCTTTGTGTGATGAATATTTACGTCTGGCTTATCATGGTATGCGGGCTAAAGATAAAAATTTTAATGCGACACTAAAAACTGATTTTGATAATAGCCTTGGAAAAATAAACGTTGTTCCGCAGGATATTGGGAGAGTGTTATTGAATTTAATCAATAATGCCTTTTATGCCATAATGGAAAAAGCAAAGCAACAACCTAACGGCTACGAACCAACGATTTCAGTAAGTTCTAAAAAGATAAATAATAAAGTAGAACTAACAGTTAGGGATAATGGCCAGGGCATTCCTCAAAAAATACTTGATAAAATCTTTCAACCATTCTTTACTACAAAACCAACGGGACAAGGAACTGGATTGGGTTTGAGTTTGAGCTACGATATTATTAAAGCACATGGTGGGGAGATAAAAGTGGAGACGAAAGAAGATGAAGGAACTACATTTATTATCATCCTTAAATTCTAATACACTATGAAATCATTTTGTATTATCCTGCTGGGGTTAGCCTCAAACTTGGAGTTTGTTTTCGGGCAAATGAGCGAAATTGATAGTCTTAATAAATTATTAGCCCCAACCAAGCAGGATACCGACCGAGTGTTATTGCTCACTGAATTGGCAGCCCATTATCAATTTTTTAATTCTGACACATCAATCATTTTAATTAATGAATCGATAGAATTGGCTAAAAAATTGAATTACTCAATAGGAGAAACAAGGGCATTAGCCAGGCTGGGTGAAATATTGCACCGGAATGGAAAGCTACCCCAGGCACTGGACGCAGAGATGCAGGCTTTGCAACTTGCCCATAAAAATTTTGATTCGGCAGGGGAAGCACAATGTTTAACATTTACTGCTCTCATCTACACAGATGTGGGTGAATACCGCCAAGGCCTTAATTATCTTTTTGATGCAAAAAATATTTATGATAATATTTCCCATCAATTACCGGCCGTTGGAGTTTCTCCACAATTTCCTGCATTTGGATTGTCAAATATCGGAGGCATTTATGAAAAAATGAATATGCTGGACTCTGCCTTATATTTTCAAAAGAAAGCGCTGGCCTCCCCGGTACCACCCTCGTTAAATCTACGTGCATTAATATTAACACGTATTGGTAATATCTTTAGCCGGTTAAAAAATGATAGCGCAGCTTTACGCTATTTTAGAGAGGCTTTACTAACAACATATACGTCTGGAGATCTTCTGAACCGAAGCGGCTCTCAATACGAAATAGCTGAAATATTTCGGTTACAACAGAATATTGATTCCAGTTTAAATTATGCCCAACGTGCTTATATAAATGCTCAAAGAGCGTCTCAAAAAAGTGTGGTATTGGATGCCAGTAATTTGCTCACAAAACTCTATATGGCTAAAGGCAATGTGGATAGCGCCTTTTATTATCAGGGAATAGCGATTAATACAAAAGATAGTTTATTTGGTATTGATAAATTTCAACAACTTCAGCGACTTACCCTCTCCGAACAAAAGCGTGTACAGCAACTACGGGAGGAACAGGCCAATTCAAGAGTTCGGATTCAACGCATAGGTTTATTATCAGCAGTAGGAGTATTTCTTTTAATAGCGCTATTGCTTTGGCGGATAAATCGTCAACAGCAACAGGCAAACCATGTGTTGAAAGAAAAAAATTCACAGATCGAAGCGCAAACGTACACTTTGGAAAAAACATTAGGCGAATTAAAATCTTCCCAGGCCCAACTCATCCAATCAGAAAAAATGGCTTCACTTGGAGAACTCACAGCAGGCATTGCACATGAAATTCAAAACCCTTTAAATTTTGTAAATAATTTTTCTGAAGTAAACAAAGAGTTGCTGGATGAAATGAAAGCAGCATTAGCTAACGGCAATGCAGATGATGTAAGAGAGATTGCAGATGATGTTATTCAAAATTTAGAAAAAATAAACCACCACGGCAAGCGTGCCGATGCG
>JALYYX010000341.1 GCA_030946075.1 Bacteroidota bacterium
GTCAAACTCTTTGAGGATGCCCGCAATCTGTGCAGGACTGAATGTGCTTTTTTTCATATTTTACGTTTTTAAAATTAAACTTTTTGTCTACTTTTAAAACGTACTGTTTTTGGGGGAGCTTACAATGAGGTTGCCAGATGTCTTGTCGTAAAGGTAATAGTCAACCGGGTCACAGCAACCAGAAATGACTGCATTTGTAAACAAAAATGAAGTTCTATATTCAGTAAAATAAATGTGTCCAATCCGTGTGGTTAAATCTACAAATCCGTCACTTAACGAAGAAATAATCTTTTTGTGTCCTTTTGGATTTTGAAATGTCAGCCAGGAAGAGTCGCAATTAAAACTCCAAAACAGTTTTGCATTATTTTTAAATATGTAAGGTTTACAGGAAATTAATTCTTTAAGCATTGTGTCTTTGTCACAACGACAATTTTGTCCACATGTAAGAATTGAATAAAATAATCCTATTGTAAAGAGTAACGTCTTCATAATATAGCAGCTAACACTTAAAAGTACGAAACTCCTTTCAAAAAATAATTCATTTTCAACTACTTGTCGTTTCGTTTTTTAAGTAGCAAAACTATAAGAAAAATAAACTGCTACCCAAAAAACGAAACTCCCCATTGCTACAATTATTTTTTTATCTCATGATAACTTTTGCTCCACCATTACCCGGCTGTGTGTTGGCTCCCGTTTTAGATAAGTTGTAAGTAAAGCTTAATAAAAAGAAACGGCGCAGGCTGTTTGCCTTTGTATCTTCAATATAGTTTTGATTGGTGCTGCGGTTGATAGCAACATTTTGGTTAAGAATATCTTTTACAGAAAGTTTTAATTCGCCACGGTAAAAATGCAGCATTTGTTTGCTAAGCGATGCATTCCATAATGAAACTTTTGCATTGAACCCGTTTGAATACTGGTTATTAATGCGGTAATTAAAATCTGTTGCAAAGAAAAATCTTTTAGGCATTTCCCAGCCTACTTCAGCAGTATAATCCTGCATTAAATATTTTGCATCAGGTGTAGGTTGCCTTGCAGATGTTTGGATAGAATATTTTGTTTTGGAATAATTAAAGGCTGAGCTAACACTAAGGTTTAATTTGTCAGCAGGGTTCATATTCAGCCTTAGTTCAGGGCTTACTGTAATTGTATTTATGGTATTTGGCTGTGCATTTATAAACTGCATGCCATGGTATTTATTTATGCCGGAACTCAAATCCAGCGTGCCTTTAAGGAAATGAACGGGAAAGCCTAAGCTTACATTTCCGTTTAATGTGTACACACCGTTTACATTTACCGGCATTACTGAATCTACTCCGAGATTATTTATTTTATCATAATTCACTATTTTATTTTGTGTTTGCTGATAAGTAAGAAACAAAAATAAATTCCTGTTCTTAAAAGGATCAACGAATGAGGCATTCATTCTAAGGCTATGCATAAATTCCTGTTTAAGATTGGGATTACCTTCTTTAATGTATAAAGGATTTGTATTATCGGGCACAGGCTGTAACTGTGATACTGAAGGTTGATTAGTGCTTGCATTATAATTAAGCATAAGGCTTTTAAATCTTGAAAAATAATACTGAAACCGTGCATTGGGTAAAATATTGGTAAAGCTTTTTCCAATCACTGAATCTTTACCAAGGGCAAGCACCTTTCCTTCCAGGTCGGCCTTTTGCCATGTTGCACCTGCTGCATAATTGTATTTTTTTGACTGCTTGCGAAAGCGAAGTCCGACTGATGTATAACCATAGGTATTTTCATAATCGTTGGTTAATAAATTATTTACCACATCAAACTTTCCATTGCTGCGGTTATAATCGTAAGTGGTTTTGGCAGAGGAATTTTTTGTATAACTTCTGCCTGCACTAAATTCCAGCAATCCTTTTTTAAGAAAAGGCTCCGTATAAACCGCTCTTGCATTAAACCCATTAAGGCTTGATGAATTATTATTTTTTTGGTTTATTGAATCGCTGCGAAATAAATTACCTGCATTGTAAAAATTGGTTATTGATTGAATACTTCCATCTCCATCGCTGTTATTAAAATTTGTTAGCAGGTTAAGAGAAAAAGTTCTCCCTTTTTTATGGAATTTATTCCTGTATAAAATATTTGTGCTCAAAGAATTTCCTTCACTGTTGGTGAGATTATTATTTGCACCGTCATTTATTTTAACTCCCTGATCAGAAAAAGTAGAATAATCAGATGAAGTTATATTTCTTGTTTTTTGATAACTGAAGTTGGGGGCAATTTTAATTGAATGAAAAGAATCTATCTGGTAATCGGCGCTGAAATTAAGGCGGTGACTGTTGTTTACATTATCAGAAAAAGAATTTTGTTTGTAAACATTTGCCGGTGAAAAATATTGCCGCTGAACATTTGTTTGTTTTACAGGATTGTAACGGCTGTAAAAATAATTACTCTGAAAATCAGTTTTAGTGCCAATGATATTATTGTAATTCACACCGCCGCCCCATGTTGTATTGATGCCGCTGTTGCTGCCGCCCAGCAAGCCCGCCAGCGGATCATCAGCACTGATATTCAAATTAATATTTCCGCCGCCATTTTTTAACTGGCTCATTGCGCCGGTAAAATTTAAAATATCCATAAAGGAAAATCCTTCAGCATTTGTATTGTTAGCCATCCCTATCACTGACATTTGTCTTGCGCCTTTAAAAGAGTTTGCATTAAATTTGCCCTGGTAGCGGTCATCTGTTCCTGCGCCGGCATTTGCTTTGCCAAATTTCCCTTTTTTCTTATCCTCTTTTAATTTAAGGTTAATTGTTTTTTCGCTGTTGCCATCATCAAAGCCTGTCATTTGTGCCTGGTCACTTAATTTATCATACACCTGTACTTTATCAATTGCGTCAGCAGGTAAATTTTTTGTTGCTATTTTAGGATCATTTCCAAAAAATTCTTTTCCATCTACCAAAACCTTTTGCACTTTTTCTCCCTGTGCTTTTACCGTTCCGTCTTTATCAACTTTTACACCCGGCAATTTTTTTAATAGGTCTTCAACATTAGCATTGGGCTGTGTTTTAAATGAACCTGCATTATATTGTATAGTGTCTCCCAAAAGTGTCACCGGCGCAGATTCTGCAGTTATTACAACTTCGTTAAGCATTTTATTTTTATCATTCATTGTAATATTTCCGAGGTCAATATTTTTTTCATTATTATCAACAGTAAAATATTTAATAGCATTGCGATAATTAACCTGTGTTATCAACATTCTGTATTCTCCGGGGGGTATATCATTTAATTCAAAGTGCCCGTAATTATCAGCCATCGTAAAAGTTACAAGCGAAGAATCTTTTTTCTTCATTAATGTAATTGTAGCGCTGGGTACAGGTTGCCTTGAAGCTGTATCAAAAGCAACACCCTTAATAGTTGCATTCTTCTGGCAAAATCCTTTTAAGGAAACAAGGATGATAAAAATTGAAAGTGTAAGAATTTTATTCATATTAATTTTTTCAGCTACGAAAGTATTCTTACGAAATTATAATTACAGTTAATGAGCATTGCTTTATTGTTAATGAACGTTAAGAAATTTTAAGTTGAAGATGGTAAAAATTTATTTTAATCAGATATAAAATTTTACCTTTCTAAAAAAATACCATGGTTGCAGATAATAAACTTAAAGCTTTTGTACCAACCATAAATCAACAAAAGGCAAAAGCATTTTACAAAGATATTTTAGAGTTGAAACTTTTGTCTGAAGATAATTATGCTTTGGAATTTGATGCCAATGGTACATTATTAAGAGTTACAACTGTTCGTGAATTAAATCCGCATCCCTTCACAGTTCTCGGTTGGAAAGTTAATGACATCTCATCCGTAATAAAAGAACTAAATAAAAAAGGAATCATCTTTGAGCGCTACAGTTTTATGCAGCAGGATGAGTTTGGGATATGGCATGCTCCGGGGGGCACTAAAGTTGCCTGGTTTAAAGATGCTGATGGCAATATTCTTTCGCTGGATGAATAATTTATTAAATGACTGAACGGGAGCGATTGCGAATGCCAGGCAAATGCAAAGCTTTCTATCCCTTTAATCTCGGCCGTAACCTATATCTTGATTTATTAAATACCATCATCCCGTTCATCTTTCCTTTGCGTAATTCTTTTTGCTCACCTTCGGGCATGTTGTAAATAGATTTACATTCTTCACTGCAGCAGCCATCATATTTTTTTGCGCACTCATCGCATTGGATAAACAAAAGATGGCAGCCATCATTTTTACAATTAGTATGTGTGTCGCAAAGCTTGCGGCATTGGTGGCAATGGCTTATAACTTCCGCCCCTACCCGTTCTCCGAGCCGGTCATCAAAAACAAAATTTTTCCCTTTAAATTTATTATTAAGATTTTCTTCTTTTACTCGGTTAGCATAGTTTATAATACCGCCTTCTAAATGAAATACATTTTTAAAACCATTGTGCAGCATGTAAGCGCTTGCCTTCTCACACCTGATGCCGCCGGTGCAATACATGATAATATTCTTGTCTTTTTTTTCTTTCAGCATATCAACAGCCATAGGCAACTGCTCACGGAAAGTATCTGAAGGAATTTCAATTGCATTTTCAAAATGACCCACTTCAAATTCATAATGATTGCGCATGTCAACTACTATCGTATCGGGATCGTTAGTTAGTTCATTAAATTGTTTTGCATCAACATACTTTCCATTTTTATCCATATTAAATTGAGGATCGGTAATGCCATCTGCAACAATCTTATCTCTCACTTTTATTTTTAATACCCAAAAACCTTTGCCATCATCATCCACAGCAATATTTAATCTTACGTTATTTAAAAAAGAAATTGAATGAAGATCATTTTTAAGAGATTCGAAATTGCTTTGCGGTACACTTAGTTGCGCATTAATACCTTCATGTGCTATATAAATTCTTCCGAAAACTTTTAATGCATCAAGATTTTTATAGAGTCCATCCCTGAAAGATTTTGGATCATCAATTTTTGCATATTGGTAAAAGCTTAATGTGGTTCTGGGTTCTGTCTCCCTGTATAATAGTTCTTTAAGCTCTTTTTGAGAAATGCGATTGTGAAGTACTGCCATTGTTTTGAAATTTTAAGAACGTTTACATGACGAGCAAAATTTCTGATGCGAAGATAAGATTTGAAAAATTATGAGAAAGAGAAAATAAAAACATAACAATAATTTTAAACTGAAATCAAAACAATGAAGTCACCCTTTTCTTAGCTATCCTTCGACAAACTCAGGATGACAGCATTGCTTGTTACACATCTCACAACCCTGCGCCTCTTCCCCTAAAGCGGGATGAATTTAAAGATGAGCCGATGATACCGCCAAAACCAATACGATAATCAATTAAAAACTTTTGGCCATTTCTGCTGGCGGCAACAACATCAAACCGAAGTACTTTAAAAATATTTTCAAGCCCAACAAAAACCTCTTCATAATGATTTGTATTGTTTATATAAAAATCATTTGAGCCATAAAGCATATTCCAGTTTAATCTCTTAATTAAAGGGATTTTATTAGTAATGAGACCATTTAAGTGATGTTCAAAATTAAGCATGCCATATAAGTTAGCTGTGGTGTAGGCAGAATAATAAGGCAACAGCTGGAATGTATTCATATATTCTTTAGCAAATTGAGATTCATTGCCATTAAAGAATTGGTAATCCTGTATAAAAACTTTTTTATTATTTAAAAATCCGGCAACAGCAATTTTATATTTTATGGAGCCGGCGAGTTTTAAATTGGCATCATCAGAAACGGAGAATTTCCATTTATCAAAATCAACATCGCTGCCAAAAATATTATTAAACCCATGAGCAAAATTTAAAGTGAATGTTGGATATTTAGAAACAATAGCCACTTTACTGTGAGGGAACTGAATGTAGCGTTGGCCCGGCTTTACTGCAAGATCAACACTCATAATAAATGCCTGGTGGCGGCTGAATTGCGACGGGCTGATTAAGTAAGGATAATTGGGAGTAAACTTTGATTTATTTTTTTGTATGAAGATAAAATCAGTTGTATTATCCAAAGGTTTCCGGTCTTCATACAATGTGTTTATCGTAAACCGAAATCCGCTCTCGAATCTTTTTGAGAAAGAAACATCGCCAAAAGTATTTTCATAGATTTTTAAATTATTATGCCCGAATAATAAAGTGCCTACGGAATTTCCTAATGCTGAAATATTGCTTTCTTTATTAAACTGGCTTACCCTGGTACCTCCGGAAAAATTCCATTCCTCTCTTTTTAATTTTTTATCTAAACTCCAGTCCCTTGTTCTGAAATTTATATCTGCAGAAGCAGTAAGATGATGGTTGCTGAATCCGTAACGAACCTTTCGGGAAACAGTGAGATTTGTTTTCCATTTCTTAATATATTTTTGAAAGTTACCATCAACGTTTATTACCAAACCTTCTACGGTATTGTATTGTATAGATTTTAGAAGTGGATCTAAATGCCACCGGTATGTATTACTTGTACTATAATGCGTTCTGTTAATTCCCCCAATCAATATTTGTTTAGCGGTAATGGGGCCCTGCCGTTTTTTTAATGAATCAATATTTCTTTTGCTTAGCACAGAATCTTTTTCATACTGATAAATGCTGTCTTTTATTTTATAATCCTTTGCCTCTTCCTGCTCCAATGGAACGGGACGAATACTGTCCCAATATTCTTTTGTTTTAGTATTTACTGAAGTATCATATTTAATGACAACTCTATCAAAATAATTTTTAGCGAACTTAGGATCAAGATCATATTTAGAATAAACATTTATAAAATTTCCATATGCATCTACACCAAATTGATTAAAATTAAAATACACCAATTGGTTTTTTACCCTCCATACATCTTTATTTACAGGTACATAAATTTGTGTTAGTTTAAGTGTATCTAAAAACTCCAGCTGAGCTGTTTTGGTTAATAACAGATCGCAACTATGAATTCGCCAATCGCCTTCCGTAATATTTATAATGCCTGAGAATACAGGTTCATAAAGGCTTTTAGGGATTACACGGATGGAATTAATTTCCTTTCCGTCTTCAAAAAAACTTCCCAAATATTTATACCTGTAATGCGTTAATGCATTTTCAGCAATAGGAGAAATAAATCCACGGGGGTTAATTCTTGATGTGAACATACTCACATTATTTTCGTAAAGACTTATGAAGGTTGGAAAATTAAATCCGAAACCATTACTCCCGCTTTGCCTTCCGGAAATAACTTCAAGCTTCATTTTATCAGGTTGCTGCATAGCAACTTTTGTAATTGACTCCGATAAAAAAATAATCCCCTTGCCTGATGAATCCAGCCGCATTTGTTTTCTGTCTGAATCAGGAACTTTTTTACCTAAAACTTTATCAGGCAAATTTCTCAGTTTAACCAACCCTTTTATGTAGGCCTCGCACTCAAAAGCTTTTACCTGGTTAGAATAGAAAGATCTTTTTTTAATTGCCTGTCGTATAATTTCATAAGCAGGATCTTCATCATTGCTTTTAATTATTACTTCTTTTAATTCTAATTTTTGTAAAGGCAGCATGAAGTTTATTTGCTCATCATCATTCTTTACTATAACTTTTTTCTCTTGTTTTGCATAACCAACATGTTGGCAAACCAATGTATAAGTACCGGCTGATAAGTTGAAATGATATTGCCCTTCGTTGTTGGCCGTAACACCACGTGTTGTACCTTTTATAATAACTGAAGAAAATGGCAAGATATTTCCCTGCTCATCAAACACAGTTCCATGAAGCGTTTGAGAGGACACAGTAATAGAACAACTAAATAAGAATGAAAATAATAAGTGGTTAAGAATTCTCTTTTGCATTAACGAATTTAAGGACAAATCATAATGCTGGCGAATGAACTTTTTTCTTTCTTAAATAACTCCCGGCCATTGCAGCAAACCCTGCCACGATACCGCCAATGAATGCCGTTGCCAATATTAAAAGATAAGGGCTGTTAATTTTTAAAATAATCTGTGATACTTTATGTGCAAGAATGTGATTGTTATTATTACTTATCCAAAAACTTAATCCACCCCATAATAAAAAAAGTGCAATGAATGCAGCAAGAAAACTGTTTACAAATTTTTGAGGTATTGCAACAGAAACAATAAAAGCAACTACAGCAATACTCCACCACGGGAAATATAAACATGCTGCAAAACTTAGCAACGCTGTTACAATTATTGAAACAATAAATTTCATTTTGGTTTATTAAGGCAATACAAAGTACATGGTTTTAAAACTAATTATAATGGAATCTCTTAAAAAATAGGAACGCCAAAACTTTCCATTGCCAATACATCCTTCCATTGAGTGATGAGATTTTTATATTCAACACCAACCGGCCTTATTTTTCTGTCAAGATCATATAGCCCCAGGGAATTTACAACACCGTCATCGTTCCGTAATGCACTATCCCAATCAACCTGGTCGCAAAGGCTATACCATGTAAAGCCTATAATCGGTACCCCGTCCTGCTTTAAGCGATATACGTTTGCCCATTGTTTGCGCAGCCAATGCACAGAAAATGGCTCAGTGATATTTGTTTCAGTATGCATTACCGGTAAGCGATATCTGCGAAAGTATTGATGAGTGATAACATAATAGCCAAATATCTCCCCTGCCGGACTTGTACTGCCGTTGGGATGTACCATGTGCTCGTTGGTAATATAATAATCATTACCCATTATGCAGCGGCTTTTTTCTTTCATCTGGTTATGATGAAACCATGTGTATTCCGCATCGGTCATTCCATTTTCCATTAAATACTTGTAGGTGGTTACATCAACTGAATGCCCGTATGTTAGATCGAGGGAAAGAAATCTTTTTTGATTTAAGAAATCGCATTGCGCCTGACATGTTGGGTCTTCTGCATGAAAATATTCTGATGATTCGCTCTGAATAAAAAATACATCAGGGTTAACTTTTAAAATTGCCTGCGATGCCAGAATATTTGCCTGGCATAAATGTTTTAACGCTGTTATAAAAGATCGCTCATCACTTTTACATTCGTTCCACCAACCATATTGCCCGCTGAACATTGCAGCAATAAATATTTCATTTATGGGAGTATAAAATTGCAGATAAGGATAACGTCTTGCAAATGCCTCAGCATATTCAGCAAAATATTTTGGCCATTCGGGGTTTTGAAAATTGCCTATCCAGTCGGGTACTCCAAAATGGCAAAGATCTACCAAAGGAATTATGCCAAGCTCTTTCATTTCATTAAAAACCTCATCACTAAAACTCCAGTCATATTGTCCCGGCCCTGTGTGCAATGAAAAATATGGCGTGCCATAACGAAGGTGTTCAATTCCCATTTCTTTAGTTAACCGAAAATCATCTTTCCAATATTTATAATGGCCGGTCTTCTCCATTTCATCAATGCGCTTTATTGTACCATCGGCTAAGGTGATGGTAGGATAGCTGTTCTCAATTCCGGTGGCAAACATGAATTTGTTAGTGCTCATTATTATAAACAATTAATGAATGTATATTGATAGCAATGCCCGTTCCAATAAAGAACGTTTAATATTTAAAGCAAGTTTAAAATTGAAAATATTAAGGTGAGAAATGGTTTTAGATTTCAAGTACAAGTTTAATTAAAAAAATCAGATTAATCATTTGATGCAAATCTATTCTTAAAAAATTGTTTATAAACTCCTGGCAAAACCCGCATGCGATAACTTAGTTAAGGCAGATAATTAAGAAGAATGATCATTTTTGTAGAGCTTATTGGAAAACCATTTGCACTCTTTATCGTATATATTTATAAGATCAGCCGGGAATTCACCTTGTTGTTTTAATCATTAATTATAATGCCTTTTATTGCAGCCGTTTCTAAAATTGACCTACCTAATAAAATTAAACAGTCAGAGGTAAAAGAGCAGGCAAGAGCAATGTTCGCTGAAAATTTCCCGCAGGTTGACAGATTGATCCATGCTTTTGACAATACAGAAATAATAACCCGGAATCTATGTAAGCCTATGGACTATTATAGTGAACCTAACACATTTGAGCAGCGTAATAATGATTATATCAGCAGTGCTCTTGAATATTCTGTTCAGGCAATTGAAGATTGTATTATAAAAGCAGGTGTAAGTAAAGAAGATATAACTGATATACTTTTTGTATCCACCACAGGGCTTGCAACGCCAAGTATCGATGCACTTATTATTAATAAGCTGCGGTTGAATCCGCATATTAACCGGATGCCAATGTGGGGCCTGGGATGCGCCGGTGGTGTGTCTGGTATGTCAAAAGCAAATGCGTTGGCCAAAGCAAATGCTGGCGCTGTTGTATTGCTTGTTGCAGTTGAATTGTGTTCATTAACATTAATTAAAAATGATTACAGCAAAAGTAATTTTATTGGCTCCAGTTTATTTTCTGATGGTATTGCAGCATGCATAGTTAAAGGAGATAATCATGGAACGGAAAAGGAAATAAAATATGTGGCATCCAGTAGCAAGCTCTATTATGATTCGCTTGAAGTTATGGGTTGGGATTTCCAGGATACCGGTTTTAAAGTATTGTTCTCTAAGGATATTCCTACATTCATTAATGAAAATATAAAACATGATATAGAAAAGTTTTTGAGTAAGCAAAACATGGAGTTAAGCGATATTAAAAACTTCATCTTTCATCCGGGTGGGAAAAAGGTGCTCGATGCTTATACAGATGCCCTGGGAGTGGATGGAGATTTCCTCCGGTATACCCGTGAAGTGATGAATTCAAATGGCAACATGTCCAGCGTTACCGTATTATATGTGCTTGAAAAATTTATGTCGCAGGGTTATGAGGATGGTTATGGTTTAATGCTTGCAATGGGACCTGGTTTCAGTAGCGAAATGGTTTTACTTGAAATGAAAAATAAATAAGTATGCCCTTCTTTTATTTTACAGGCTTTATAATTTTTTTACGCCTGGCAGAGCTGGTTGTGGCTAAAAGAAATGAGCAATGGGCGAGGAGAAGAGGCGCTGTTGAATATGGCCAAGGACATTATTTTTTAATTGTATTGCTGCATACCTTTTTCATTATTTCCATGATAGCAGAATACCTGTATAAAGGCGGTAATTTTAATTTAGTGATGCTCATTGTTTTTTTTATGATCATTGTAGTTAAAGTGTGGGTAATAGCATCGCTTGGCAAATACTGGAATACAAAAATATTACGGGTACCCGGTGCAGAATTTATTAAAAAAGGCCCTTATAAATTATTCAGGCATCCAAATTATTTTATAGTTATCTGCGAAATAATAATAATACCTATGGTATATGATCTCTACATCACAGCAATTATCTTTAGCCTCTTAAATGCTGTAATGCTTACTGTACGTATAAGGGTAGAAGAAAAAGTTTGGGCAATCCGGTAAAATTTTAAAGTAATTTTGTTCAATGCAGCAAACTTTGCAATACCAGATTATTTATCTTTTTATAATGGCTTTACCCATCGCCTGCATTGCTTGGACGGTTACACATGAAGAAGTTTTTCGGGAGCCCAGGGAATATTGTGAGCGAAGATGTAAAGAAGATAAAAACTTTTTGCAGCGCAAATTTTTCTACTTATTTACCTGCGAATATTGCTTTAGCCATTATATCACCCTTTTCTTTTTATTAATTACCCGCTATCAT
>JALYYX010000343.1 GCA_030946075.1 Bacteroidota bacterium
TTCAAACTCATTTGTTTTTTTATCAGCATCGGGGAATTTACTTTTGCTTTTTACGATTGAATCTCCCTGGAATTTTAAAGTTTCAATATCGCCGTTACTTACCAAAAGATAAAAGGTACTGTCGTGCATTACTATATCTTCAAAGTCGTGTTTTTTATCGTAACGCCATTGTTTAATTGCATTATTTCCATTTAAAGAAATTTTGAAAAGAATTCCATCTTCATCAATTTCGGCAAAAACACTGCTGTCCTTAGCATAATAAGACATTCCTGAAATTTCATCAAGTGCTGATGGCATGTTGATTACAAAGGGATTATTAAGGTCATATTGTGGCGGCGACTCGGAAAGCTTTTTATCAGGCCCGCAGCCGGAATAGTTATGAAACTTTAAAAACACCAGAAATATTAGTAGCAATTTAGAATTAAGCATACTTAAAGGTAATATGATATTGTGGCAGGTGGCAAACCCTATGCCATGCTGGAATTTGCTTTGTTTGAAACCCTACCTTTGGTATAAAAGAATTAAAATACTTGTTGTTGATAATTTAAAATCTAATAAACTATTTTATGCATGTGTTTTTGAAAATGATGAAATTTGGTATAGTAGGTTTATCAGGAATGGCTATTGATTTTTTAACAACCTGGATTTGCAAAGAGAAATTTCTTATAAATAAATACTTAGCAAATTCAATTGGCTTTTCTTTGGCAGTAATAAATAATTTTTTTTGGAATAGTAAATGGACGTTTGGTACAAGCTATCAAACAGGAACCAATTTTATAAAATTTATATTGTTCGCATTAATTGGGTTATTACTTAATAATCTTCTTCTGTTTTTGTTTCATAGCAAATTTCGCATCAGATTTTATATAGCGAAAGGGTTTGCAATTGTATGTGTATTTGCATGGAATTTTCTTACTAATTATTTTTTTAATTTCCATTCCTGATGTAAGCAATGTATAAATCAAGGTTGTATATTTTGATCTTAATAACAACAGTAGTACGGCTGCTGATTGCTAATGTATTAGAATTAGGTAATGACGAAGTATATTATTGGACATACCCTTTGCATCTTCAATTAAGTTATTTTGATCATCCTCCTTTAATTGCGATCTTAATTCGGCTTACTACTTTTAATCTTTTTTTTCAGCAGGATTTTTTTTTACGCTTAGGGCCAATTATAGGTGCCGCCGCCGGTACGTGGCTAAGCTATTCCATTGGAAAGAGTATTAAAAATGAACGCACAGGATGGTTTGCAGCGCTGCTTTATAATTCATGCATATATAGTTCAATAATAGCTGGCTTATTTATTTTACCCGATAGCCCTCAGATAGTATTGTGGTTACTCGCAATAAAAACAGCATTATATATTTTTTCTGCTGAGGATGAGCATGGGTTATTTAAAAAGTGGGTTTTATGGGGCGTGTATACCGGCGTATGCATTATGTGTAAAGTGCATGGCATTTTTTTATGGGTTGGATTAGGATTATATATTATTATTTATAAAAGAAGTTTGTTAACTCACAGGCATCTTTATTTATCATTGATAATTACGCTAATTATTATAAGCCCAATTTTTATATGGAATTGGTCTAACGATTTTATAACATGGAAATACCACAGTGCAAGAGTACATGCGTTAAGTTTTGATAAGGATAGTTTTATTTCAGGGATAATAGGGCAGATTTTCTATAATAATCCAATAAATGTTTTTTTAATTGTTGTGTCATTTTTATTTTATCGCAAACAAAAATTTATTAACCCAATTGTGTATAGAGTTTTAATTTTATTTGGCTTACCAATGATTGTTGTTGTTGCGGTAATATCAATGTTTAATAACATCTTGCCACATTGGAGTGGTCCGGCATTTATCACATTGCAGTTTATGGCCGCATCTTATCTTGATGACAGATATAAAATAACGTTGGCTATACCTAAAGTAATAAAATATGCGCTGGGCCTTGTTGCTATTGGTCTTGTAATGGCTATTGTAATTATAAAATTTTATCCCGGAACAATCGGTAATAAAAATGAAAAACAATTGGGCTCAGGCGATTTTACTTTAGACTTATATGGCTGGAAAAAAGCAGGATATGATTTTGGCAAATGGATTACCTATGCAAAAGAAAATAATATAGTACCCGCTAATACTATTATTGTTTGTAATAAATGGTTCCCTGCTTCTCACATAGATTATTATTTTGCACGCAAAAATAATATGCAGGTTATTGGCGTGGGAGATATGGATGATTTGCATAATTATATATGGTTAAATCATTATAGAAATAGTTTAAAAAAGGGAGACAGCGCCGTTTGCATTGTGCCAAGTAATTATGCGGTTGATTTGTCAACAACTTATTTAACTCATTTCAGTGCTGCAAAACTTATTCATATAATTACATCAGAAAGAGGAAATTTACCGGTAAGATATTTTAATATGTATCTGTTAACCGGGTACATGGCAAATGATGAAGCTCACAATATTTTAGTTAAATAATTTTAAACCAAATTAATAATAATGCCGGAACTCTCTGTCGTCATCACTGTAATTAATGAAGAAGATAATATTCATCCCCTGATTAATGAAATACGCAACGCTTTGGCAGGTATGGATTATGAAATAGTTTTTGTTGATGATGGTTCTACAGATGCAACCCGGACAAGAATTAAAGAACTTATTGATGACAAAATTATTTTGGTAGAGCTTAAAAAAAATTATGGTCAAAGTACTGCAATGACTGCTGGGATTGATCATACAACAGGAAAATATATTGCATTGCTTGATGGTGATCTTCAAAATGATCCGTCCGATATTCCTT
>JALYYX010000375.1 GCA_030946075.1 Bacteroidota bacterium
GGCTTTAAAGAATAAGAAGGAATATTTACTACGCTTCCGTTAACGGTTATATGTTTATGAGATACTAACTGCCTTGCAGCCTGGCGGCTTATTGCAATACCCATCCGATAAACTGTATTATCTAAACGGGCTTCCAATAATTTAATAAGGTTTTCACCGGTTACACCACCTTTACGGGCAGCTTCGGTAAAAGTATTACGGAACTGTTTTTCCAAAAGGCCGTAAGTGTATTTGGCTTTTTGTTTTTCACGTAACTGAAGGGCATACTCACCGAGCGTTTTGCGTTTGCGGGCAGCGCCATGCATGCCGGGGGGATTACTGTTCTTTGTTAACCATTTACCATTACCTGTAATAGGCTCTCCGAATATCCTGGAGATCTTGGTTTTTGGTCCTGTGTAACGAGCCATGTTTTATATTGATTTTTTAGTGTCGGTACATCATCATTAAAAATCAAAAATTAATGATGTACCCGGTTATTAAATATGTCCGATGTGTGATGTTCGATTTACGATGTATAAAAGTTTACAACATCGTACGTCTTACATCGTACCTCGTACGTTGTTATACTCTTCTTTTCTTAGGCGGTCGACAACCATTGTGTGGTAAAGGTGTTATATCCTTTATCATGGAGATCTCCAGGCCTGATTGTGATAAGGCCCTGATAGCGCCTTCACGGCCTGACCCCGGACCTTTTACAAATACATCACAACGTTTCATACCTGCATCCAGTGCAACTTTTGCTGCATCTGAAGCTGCCATTTGCGCTGCATAAGGTGTATTCTTTTTAGAACCCTTAAAACCCATTTTACCTGCAGATGACCAGGCAATAACCTGTCCCTGCTTATTGGTTAAACTGATAATGATGTTGTTGAAACTTGCAGTAACGTGAGCATCACCGTAGGTATCTACTCTTACTACTCTTTTTTTTGATGCTGCTTTTGCGCCTGGCGCTTTTGTGTTTGTTGCCTTTGCCATAATCTGGATAGGTACTCTTTTTTAAATTTATCCCGAACTTCGGAACTGAATCAATCCTCCTTCCGGCTTAAGAGATCTGTATTGATTCAAAATGAATAAGCCTTATTATTTTTTAGCTACTTTCTTTTTACCTGCAACTGTTTTACGTTTTCCTTTACGTGTACGGCTGTTAGTACGGGTACGCTGTCCACGAACCGGTAATCCTTTACGATGTCTTAAACCACGGTAACATGCAATATCCAGCAAACGCTTAATGTTTAACTGAACCTCACTACGCAAAGCACCTTCAGTTTTAAATTCGTTTGCAATTGCATTTCTGATTGCAGTTTGCTCCTCATCGTTCCACTCATTCACTTTTTTATCATAACCAACACCTGCTTTATCTAAAATGTAGCGTGCAGTTGAGCGACCTATACCATATATATAAGTTAATCCAACTTCACCTCTTTTGTTTTTTGGTATGTCAATACCGGCAATACGAGCCATAAATTTCTAAATATTTATTGTTTATTATTAGGCATTAAGTCAATTGTCATTGTGAATGTTTGTTTCAATGACCTAATGACCATTGACTTTATTTACCCCTGTCTTTGTTTAAAACGGGGATTTTTTTTGTTGATAACATATAACACACCTTTTCTCCTCACTATTTTACAATCAACACTTCTCTTTTTTATCGATGCTCTAACCTTCATTGTATTTGTTTTGTCCTGAATGTTTATTTATATCTGAAAATTATTCTTCCCCTTGATAAATCATACGGGCTCATTTCAACTCCCACCTTATCTCCCGGTAAAATCCTGATGTAATGCATCCTCATTTTGCCGGAAATTGTTGCCAAAATCTCATGACCGTTTTCAAGCTTAACCCTGAACATTGCATTGGATAAGGCTTCCAGGATCGTCCCGTCTTGTTTAATCAATGCTTGTTTGGCCATATAGTTTTTGGGAGCGCAAAGATAAGTTTTATTATTTAAAAATTTACAAAAAATGGCTTTTTTGTTATCTTTACTTCAAATCAATATTATATGAACCCCAAATTCATTATTGGATGCTTATTAGGTCTATCTTTTTTAGGTTGTAAGAAATCAAATTCAACAGGTGGGGGTGGTACTTACATAACTTTATCTGCCAACAGCACATGGAATTACCAGCAGACTAATAACGCAACTCTAATACCAGTGGTTACGAACTATACAATTACTTCCACAAATAAAGACACTCTTATAAATGGAAGGAACTATCATATTTTTAATAATTCAACCAGGGCAAAGCAGTATTCAAATGTTAGCGGTCATGAGTATTATCAGTATGATTCATTGCCAATCCCTAATGTTGCTGCAATTGAAAGATTGTATTTAAGGGACGATGTTGCCGCCAATAATAACTGGGTTCAGAATATTAGTGTGAACATTCCCGGAGTACCATTGGCAATACCCATTGTAATTACAAATATTGTTAGTGAAAAAGGAATTTCAAGAACAGTAAATAGCATTTCTTATACTGATGTTATTCATGTACAAACATCTATTACTTCAATAGTAATACCCGCAACTTCTTTTGTAAATACTATTAATAGCTACTATGCTCCTAAGTTTGGCTTAATTGAAAATATAAGCCTGGTACAGTTAAATTATGCAGGCTATAATCAAAATATTAATTCAAAAACAATTCTGTTGAGTGCTGTTTTGAAATAATTAAAATGCCTCTTCGGTCAAATGCACTTTCGTCATTTCCAAGTAATGGTTTTGTAATTCATGCACAGCAATCGGGTGTATTATCTGTCTTTTTTCATCCCGATACCAAATTTCAAAATGGTTAAAATTATCTTTTGCAGGAATAAGGATTCTAAATGCACCTTTTTTATATTTTACTGAGCCATCTTGCTGTTCTTCTTTTTGAAAATTTAATTTCATGAGCTGCGATTCATCAAGCGGTAAAGGGCTTAATTGATCAGTCTTAAACCAAAAACCCTGCACGCCATTATCAACACATATTTCCTTTTCATCACGATTAAAATTAACCACTTCTCCTGGCCATGTAGTGCCATCCTGTTCTGCTAAAACGTAATCGCCCGCTTTTAATTCCTGAAATTTTATCATAAATATTTTTTTTTGCTAAGAGAATAAAAAGAGAAATAAAACTAAGAGAAAAAAAAGATAAGACAAAAAACTTTTACAGCTAAGAGGATAAAGAGAAAAAAAAAGAGAAAAAGAGGTGGAATTGAAATATCCGGTACTCTTTTTCTCTTTCAACTCTTTTATCTCTTAGCCCTTACTCTGCCCAACTCATTATATAATCTTCATCTTCAATTTCCAATGCTTCCTTAGTAAGTTGCAAAGGATGAAAAGTATCTACCATTACTGCTAATTCTTTTGTTTCTTTTGCGCCAATACTTTTATCCACTGCGCCGGGATGCGGTCCATGAGGAATACCACCGGGATGTAATGTTATCATTCCCCTTGTTACGTTTTTGCGGCTCATAAAATCTCCATCAACATAATATATCAATTCATCACTATCAATATTGCTATGATTGTAAGGTGCAGGAATTGCCAATGGATGATAATCAAATAACCTGGGCACAAAAGAACATACAACAAAATTATGTGCCTCAAA
>JALYYX010000378.1 GCA_030946075.1 Bacteroidota bacterium
CCTGTAAATAAATGGTTGGCTTTAAATTTTCGATAGCTCATGCAATGGATTTTCGTGTATCTAAGTTTTATAAACTTTTAATAAAAAACTCCGATTGAAAGCAATCGGAGTTAAAAATATAGTTATATAGATATCTATTTTAATTATCTGTCATTAATCTATTTAATAAAAGTTCAGTCGCCGAAATTGGCCAAATGTAAAGTTGGGCGGTTGGAGGCACTGCAGCCACATTACTTTTTGCAGGTAATGGTAAAAGAAGACGAAGTAAATCCGGACTTCTTAAGCCTTCACCTAAAAATTCAATTCTGCGTTCAGTTAAAATTAAATTAATAAGATCGGTTTGAGTGGCAGCTACTAAAGTAGTTGTAGGGTCTGATCTTTTTCGAACCGCATTTACCAATGCCAGCGCTCTTGCATCTACAGCTGCATTCGTTCTTGCTAAAGCTTCAGCAAGGTTAAGTAAAACTTCGGAATAACGAATTACCGGAACCCAATCTGTATAAGGAGATGGCGCTGAATACTTTTTATCGAGATAAGGTTTCCCTGCTACTACAGCATTAAAACCTCTCCTTGCATCGGTAGATTTCCAGTTAGGATCGGCTATTATCCCATTGGGGTTTAAAGAATATTCACCATTGCCTGTTGATTTACTATAATAATATCCCAATTGGTTTTGCGTGCCAGGTGTTTCATTGGCATTAAATGGCATTGATAAAATAGATTCTGTAGATGTATAAGGAGGTCTAAAAACAGAAATAATATCAGGATTCAAAGCATGTGGTACGCCGGAAGTAGCAGTAAAAGGTGCAGCAGTTGATACAATTTTATTTGCTTCAGTAATAACACTTGCATAATTCTGCATGTTTAAATATACCCTTGTTTTAATAGCTATGGCAGTATTGCGGTGGGCTCTGTTTGTATTTAATGCAGCAGTTGTATAAGTGAGCGGTAAATTTGTTTCAGCAAAATTTAAATCATCAAGTATCTGCTTGTAAACATCCGCTACCGAACTTCTGGCAAGGTCATAATTTCCAGCACCTGTGTTCCCTGTTAAGCGTAAAGGTAAGCCAGGCTTGCTGCCGCTTCCATCTGCAAAAGGGCGGGCATATAACTGAAGCAAACTATAATAAGATAATGCCCGAACAAATTTTGCTTCAGCATTATAATTCTTGGCAAGAGCATCTCCAACTACAGAATTCCCTTTTGAGGCCATACCATCTAAAAAAACATTACAAAGGTTAATAACGTAATAAGCCTGAGACCATAAAGCTGTTACATTATTAGTATTGTTGTTTACCGTTTCATTCCAAACCTCAAGCCCTGTAACGCCATTGGTTAACTCATTTATGAATTCTTCAGCCCGGATGTCGTTATAAATTACAAATCTGCCGCCGTAAAAATTTCCTGAACGCATGCTTGCATACAAACCGCTTACCTGGTTGAGAATACGATCGGGTGTATTATAAGCAGAAAGGTCTGAAATAGACGTTGTTGGTACAGGTGTAAGGCTTTGCTTATTACAAGCGGTTACTAAAAGTACCAGGCCGGATAATATATATATGATTTTATTTTTCATTTTATTTTTCATTTTATTTTTTTTGATTAAAATCCAATATTAATACCCACTGTTATAGTTCTGCCATTAGCTATGGAATTTCTATCTACTCCTTGATTGATAGCTCCATTTCCATTAGACGAAACTTCAGGATCGGGACCAGGGTATTTTGTAATAATAGCCAGGTTATTGCCACTTACATATAATCTTGTGCTACTTAGTCTTGCTCTTTCAATAATTGATTTAGGTACATTATAGGTTAATGTAAGTGAGCGTAATTTTAGAAAATCTCCTTTAAATACATTAATATCTAATGGGAATGATGAGCCGTTAGAAATATTGTCACCAAAAATTACTTTTGGAAATTGGGCATCATCATTTGCTTTCTGCCAATGATTTAAAATATCTCTCTGGTTATTCCAAAAACGCTGATCATGCAACCCGGCATTACTACCATAGTATACATAAAAGCCTGTCTGGAAAGTCATGAGTCCATTTAATTCAAAATTCATGAACCTAAATGTATTGTCAAATCCACCTATGTATTTAG
>JALYYX010000418.1 GCA_030946075.1 Bacteroidota bacterium
TGTTTTAGCAGACAGTATGCTTGCACCTTCTGCAAATACAGTTTTTAATTCCAATGCGCCATTAAATACGCTTGATGCATGGATGGGTGTGCTGGCGTTTTCCGGACAAATATTTTTTGACTTTGCAGGATATTCATCCTGTGCACTTGGTGTAGCATCTTGCTTAGGATTTGTATTGCCCGAAAACTTTTTATACCCCTATGCGGCTGTAGGTTTTTCAGATTTCTGGCGAAGATGGCACATTACCCTCTCTGCATGGCTGCGTGATTATTTATATATACCATTGGGCGGAAACCGCAAAGGAAAATTCAGAACATACATAAACCTGATGATAACAATGTTGCTGGGTGGCTTGTGGCATGGCGCGCAATGGACGTTTGTGGTATGGGGCGCTTTGCATGGCTTGTATTTAATGGTAGAAAAATTTATACAGGATTTTAACATGCGTGTAAAGCCTCAAAGGCAAACGGTTTCACAGGCTTCAATTGCTGTACAGGGAGTTAGATTTATGGCGCCGAGATTTTTAAGAAATGTTCAGTCTTCCAATTTTCTTCTTGCATTGCTTACGTTTTTTTTGGTGAATGTAACATGGGTATTTTTCCGGTCACCTGATTTTACTTCAGCATGGCGGATGCTTACATCAATGTTCACTCATGCGCCTAAAGGCGCTGTACTGTTATCTAACTTAGCCATTATAAAAGTTGCAGTAATTGTTGTTGGTATGGTAATTTTCCATTGGTTCATGCGCAACACACGTGTGCTTACTGTTGCCAATAAAATGCCGTGGTGGTTGCTGGGATTAGTATGGAGTGCAATGCTGATCCTCTTAATATTAAGCCAGGAAAGCAGCAGCACCTTTATTTATTTTCAATTTTAGGTGCAGTGTCAAAATAAATAAAGCCTGGATAAATTCAAAAATAAATACCGCATTTCATCAGCACGGCTTGCTTCATGGGATTACAGCAATCCCGGGTTATATTTTATTACCATCTGCACAAAAGAGCGCATAAATTTTTTTGGAGAAATAATTAACAATGAAATGTATTTAAATGAAATTGGAAAAATTGCAGACAAATTTTGGGCTGATATACCAAATCATTTTCTAAATGTTGAATTGGGTGAATTTGTAATTATGCCCAATCATGTGCATGGAATAATTATTATTAACGAATCCACCGTAATCGTAGAGACAAGGCATGCCTCGTCTCTACCTACGCAATCAAAACCACAAACAGAGACAGGGCATGCCCTGTCTCTACCAAATAAATCGCATTCACGTTTACGCAATCAGGGGAAAAATACAATTTCCGCAATGGTAGGATCATTTAAATCTGCAGTTACAAAATCTGCTCATGCAATTGAACTAAATTTCAGATGGCAACCCCGATTTTATGACCACATCATTCGCAGCCATGAAAATTATAAACGAATTTCAAATTACATAATAAATAATCCGGCAAATTGGAATAACGATAAATTTTACAATCCACCATCGTAGAGGCAGGGCATGCCCTGTCTCCTCCTCCATAATCATCATATCACCAGAGACAAGGCATGCCTTGTCTCTACCATAGAATAATTTACATTTGCCACCTTAAATAACTTGCCATGAAACGAGGACCTATATCTGAATTTATTGAACATCATTACCGCCATTTTAATGCAGCAGCTTTAATGGATGCAGCCAAAGGATATGTTGCGCATTTGGATGAAGGTGGCAAAATGATGATAACGCTGGCAGGCGCTATGAGCACGGCTGAGTTGGGAATTTCTTTAGCAGAAATGATAAGGCAGGATAAGGTTGATATAATAAGTTGTACCGGCGCAAACCTTGAAGAAGATATTATGAATCTCGTAGCGCATAGTCATTACAAACGTGTTCCAAATTATCGTGATCTTAGTCCGCAGGACGAATGGGAACTTTTGGAAAATCATTACAACCGGGTTACTGATACCTGCATTCCGGAAGAGGAAGCCTTTAGAAGATTGCAGCAACACATTCATAAAATAT
>JALYYX010000428.1 GCA_030946075.1 Bacteroidota bacterium
GTTACTTTAGATCTCCAATATTATAATCCCAATAATTTTGGGCTTCAATTAAGAAAGACTGACCTTGATATTTTCATAAACAATAATTTTTTAGGTCATAGTTCTTCTGATACTTTGATAAATATTCCACGCAGAAATACTTTTCTTCTTCCCATAAAATTTGATGTGGATATGAAAAACGTATTTAAAAATGCCTGGAATAGCCTGGGAGGAGCTGAAGTACTTGTAAAAGTAACCGGTAAACTAAAAATAGGAAAAGCAAATATATATATGAGTATGCCTGTTAATTATGAAGGAAAACAAAAGTTCTCATTATTTTAATACCCCCAGTTAGCAGGAGCATTTCTCCAATCCAATAAAGATTTTTCTTCCTTAGCAGATACAATATTTTTTTCCATAGCCAATTCTATTAAGGTATGATAATCTGTGAGGGATTTATAGTTAACATTCGCATTTTTAAAGGCCACGACAGCGTCATTAAATCCATAATTAAAAACAGAAACCAATCCATTCACTTCTAAACCTCTTTGTTTTAGAACATTTATCACTTCAAGGCTGCTTTTTCCCGTAGAAATAAGATCTTCTATTACCACTACTTTCATTCCTTCTTCATAAACACCTTCTATCTGATTTTCTAACCCATGTTCTTTAGGTTTAGGGCGAACATATATAAACGGAAGCTTCAATTGGTCAGCAGCCATAGCTCCCCACGCTATACCTGCTGTAGCCACCCCTGCCAATAAATTTGCTTCAGCAAATGATTCAATAATTATACTGCACATTTCTGATTTTATAAAATCTCTTATGAAGGGAAACGAAAGTACCTTCCGATTATCACAATAAATCGGGCTCTTCCAACCGCTTGCCCATGTAAAAGGCTTATCAACACTTAATTTTATTGCATTAATTTGTAAAAGTTTTTCAGCAACTGCTTTTTTATTATTCATACTACTAAGGTAATCTATGTTTATAAAAATTTATTTTGAAGATAAGCCTGTCTTTCTGTGTGATAAGATTGATAAAACCATAGATGAATATATGCATCATCCTGAAGCGATATTTATTGATGAAGTTTCAAATGCTGCTATAAATTCTTTGTTACATGAGATTGCAAAATCAGAATTTCATGCAGGAATTTTATTTGATAATGATTTTAATAAATTAAAAAAGGCTTTTTTTAAACATTTTGATATAATAATTGCTGCAGGTGGAATTGTGCAAAATACAAACGAAGATATTCTGATGATCTTTAGACGTGGAAAATGGGATCTTCCAAAAGGAAAATTAGATAAAGGCGAAACATTAGAACATTGTGCTGTGAGAGAAGTTGAAGAAGAAACCGGTTTAAAAGATATTCAATTGCATGAAAAAATCACAACAACTTATCATACCTATATTCAATTTGGGAAACCTATTTTAAAAGAATCTCATTGGTATAAAATGAAATGCAATACCAAACAAAAATTAGTACCGCAAACAGAGGAAGATATTACAGAAATAAAATGGGTTTCTAAATCAGATCTTACAAAATATACTTCAAATACTTATCAAACAATTTTAGAAGTATTAAATAAACTGTAGAATTATGTTTTAGGCAAAATGACAACCGTAAGCCTGCTTACACAAATAAGGTTTTCACTTTCATCATAAATTTTTATATCCCACACATGCGTTGACCTTCCAAGATGCAGTGCAGTACAATGTGCTGTAACCATCCCTTCTTTTGCACTGCGGATATGATTTGCATTTATTTCCAATCCAACACAAATAAAATTTTCTTTGTCTATAACCAGTGCAGAAGCAATGCTACCGATGGTTTCAGCCAATGCACAGGAAGCACCGCCATGTAAAATTCCATAAGGTTGCTTTGTTTTTTCATTAACCGGCATTGAAAGTTTTAGATAATCATCTCCTATCTCTACCCATTGCATACCTAAAAAATCTGCCATGGTTTCTTTACCAAAACTCTTTATCTCATCAATTGTAATTGATTTATTAAACCAGATTGACATACGTTTTAGGCTTTAAGTGTAGAAGCAACTTCCCCAGGAAGAAATTGAGAAACATCACCGCCATTTCTTATAACGTCACGAACAAGAGTAGAAGCAATAGAAGTGAATTGAGGAAGGCAGGTAAGAAAAATCGTTTCAACATTATGATCAAGACTTCGGTTCATATCTGCAATTGCTTTTTCATATTCAAAATCATTAACGTAACGGATGCCCCGCAAAATAAAATTAGCGCCAACAGATTTACAACATTCAACAGTCAATCCGTCATAGGCAAGGGCATCAACATTTGGGTTACTTTTATAAATTTCCTTTAACCATCTCAATCTTTTTTCTTCAGAGAACATTGGTTCTTTGCTGCTGTTTCTTCCTATCCCAATAATAAATTTATCAAAAAGCGGCAAAGCCCTGTCTATAATATCAATGTGACCTAATGTTACAGGATCAAAAGTGCCGGGAAATAAACAGATACGCATAGTTGAGAATTAAAAAAATGAGAATTGAGAATTTATTTTGTTTGTTTCTCAACACTAAAATTATACATTAAAACTTAATTGCTCTTTTCAGAAAGAAGATACAGAACTGCCATCCGTATTGCAACTCCATTTTCTACCTGTTGTAAAATTATTGATTGATGTGAATCTGCAACATCGCTGTTAATCTCTACTCCCCTGTTAATTGGCCCCGGATGCATAATTACAATTTCTTTGTTCAAACTATCCAGTAATTTTTTACTCACACCATATGCAAGATTGTATTCACGAAGGGAAGAAAATAAAACCTGATTCTGTCTTTCCAGCTGGATGCGTAATACATTTGCAACATCACACCATTGTAAAGCTTTCTTTAAATTGTATTCAACTTTTACATTCAAGGCATCTTCAATATGTTTGGGAATTAATGTGGGCGGACCTGCAACCATTACTTCTGCACCCATCTTTTTAAGAAGATAAATATTGCTGAGAGCCACTCTTGAATGCATAATATCGCCGATCAATACAACTTTCTTTCCCTCTAAATTCCCTAATTTTTCTATAATTGAAAATCCGTCAAGCAGAGCCTGTGTGGGATGTTCGTTAATACCATCGCCGGCATTTATAATTGCAGCAGGAATATGTTTAGCCAAGAAGTGAGGAGCACCACTTGCGCTATGCCGCATTACTACCATATCCACTTTCATGGAAAGAATATTATTTACAGTATCAAGAAGACTCTCACCTTTTGAAACAGAAGAACCTGATGAAGAAAAATTTATGGTATCAGCGCTTAATCTTTTTTCAGCAAGCTCAAACGAAATTCTTGTACGGGTAGAGTTCTCATAAAAAAGATTTACAATGGTAGTGTCTCTTAACGAGGGAACTTTTTTAATTGGTCTTTGTAAAACTTCTTTGAATTGTTTGGCCGTTGTAAGAATTAATTCAATGTCGGATTTTTTTAAATCTTTAATGCCGAGGAGATGCTTGGTAGATAGTTGCATTAAAAATCAAAGCTAAGGTAAATTGTCTGAACCAGAATTTTATGGATTAATAAGATTTTAGGATTACAAACAATATTAATTTAATCAATAATGAAATCTGCATTGCACTATATGTAATCGCTTATCCATTATTTTATAAACAAATCTATGTTCTTCATCTATCCGGCGAGACCACAAGCCACTTAAATTTTCTCTTAATGGTTCCGGCTTACCTATTCCTGTAAAGTTGCTCCTTTGGCAATCTTTAATCAACTCATTAATCCTTTTTAGTTTTTGCTTATCAGTTTTTTGCCAATATAGATAATCCTCCCAGGCTTTTTGCTGCCAGACGATTTCCATTATACTTCTATTAGTTTATGAGAATAGAATTTTCCTTTCTTCATTTCACTAACGGCGTGTTCTAATCTTTTTCTATTTTTTTCACTGCTTAATAAATAATTGCTTTCTTTCCATGAATTATATTCTTTAAGAGAGAGGACAACAACATTTTTATTTCTTCCCCTTGAAACAATTATCACATCTTCATTGTTACTTACTTTATCTAAAGAGGATTTTAAATCTTTTCTAAATTCCGTATAATTTAATACTTCCATATCTGTACTTTTAATGGTACTAAATTAAGTACTTTATTGATGAATACAAATTTTTTGTGAGAATGTTTTTAAAACAATACAACTTCTTCTCTCGCCCATTTTATTTTAACAGTTTCGGAGATCATTGAATCAATGGCTTTGCCATAATAATCAGGCTGGATAGGCAATTGGCGGCTGCTCTTCCTGTCAATCAAAACACAAAGTTCCACTTTTTGAGGACGGCCAAAATCCTGCAGTGCATCCATTGCTGCACGGATTGTTCTTCCTGTGAATAAAACGTCATCAATTAAAACCACTTTTTTGTTCTCAATAGAAAAAGAAATTTCAGTTTGATTTGGCACATGCAATTCTTTACGGATATCGTCACGGTAAAATGTAATGTCCAATTTGCCGTACTGTATTTTTTTATCTTTATTAATATCCTTTAACACCTCAACAATTTTATCTGCCAAATAAATTCCTCCTGTTTGAATCCCTATCAAAGCAATGTTTTCGATATCAGGATGATTCTCCACTAACTGGTGCGCTAACCGTTGTATGGTAAGATGTAATTGATTTTTATCGAGAATGGTTTGCACTACTTTCTTATTTCTTATTTCTTATTTCTTATTTTAAATAGCTCCTTCACCCTGCATAAAGGGATAACGATAATCAATTACTGGAACAAAAGTTTCTTTAATTGTTCTTGCACTTAACCAGCGATAAAGATTTAAAATACTTCCGGCTTTATCATTAGTTCCGCTTGCACGTGCGCCGCCAAATGGCTGCTGGCCTACAACTGCACCTGTTGGCTTATCATTTATGTAAAAATTTCCTGCAGCATTACGAAGTTTTGTGGTTGCCATATCTATAGCAAATCTATCCTGAGCGATCACCGCCCCTGTTAACGCATAAGGCGAAGTTGAATCAACAAGCTTTATTGTTTCTTCAAATTTATTTTCATCATAAACAAAAACGGTAAGTATTGGTCCGAATAATTCTTCGCACATTGTAACATAATTGGGATTGGTAGTTTCAATAACTGTTGGCTCAATAAAATAGCCATTTGTTTTATCACATTTGCCACCAATTAAAATTCTTGCGTCTTTATCTTTTCTTACTTGTCTTAAATATCCCTGCAATTTGTCAAAACTTTTTTCATCGATAACAGCATTTATAAAACAGCCAAAATCTTCAACACTTCCCATTTTCATAGTTCTAATTTCTGCCAAAAGTTTCTTTTTTATTTGTTGAGAAAGATTGGAAGGTAAATATGCCCTTGATGCAGCAGAACATTTTTGTCCCTGGTATTCAAAAGCACCGCGGCAAAGTGCAGCCACTACTGTATCAACATCCGCAGATTTATGTGCAAGAACAAAATCTTTACCACCTGTTTCACCCACAATACGGGGATACGATTTATAAAGTTTTGTGTTCTCTCCGATCGTTTTCCACATACCATTAAATACTCCGGTGCTCCCGGTAAAATGAACACCTGCAAAATCAGGATGATTAAAACATACATCGCCAATTGTTGGGCCATCAACAAAAACCAAATTGATAACACCATCCGGTAAACCTGCTTCTTTTAAAACTCTCATAAACATTTGTGCGCTGTAAACCTGTGTGTTGGCGCACTTCCATACAACCACATTACCACACATGGCAGCGCTTGTAGGAAGATTTCCGCCAATGGCTGTAAAATTAAATGGAGTAACTGCCAGCACAAATCCTTCTAACGGACGGTACTCCATGCGGTTATACATGCCTGCACTGCTGATTGGTTGCTGGCGATATATCTCACTTAAATAATGAATATTAAAGCGGAGGAAATCTATCAACTCACAGGCACTGTCAACCTCAGCCTGGAAAATATTTTTACTTTGTCCAAGCATTGTTGTACCAACAATGTAAGGACGATATCTTGTTGATAATAATTCTGCTGCTTTTAAAAAAATATTTGCACGATTCTCCCAACTAATATTTGCCCATTTCTCTTTTACTTTCAGCGCAGCATTAATTGCTTTTTTTACGTGGCCTGCATCTCCCTGGTGAAAAAACCCAAGCACATGTTCTCTTTCATGCGGAGGATGCATCTCTATAGTATTACCGGTTCTTATTTCCTCTTTGCCAATGTACATCGGCACATCCACTTTTTTACTTTTTAATTCCTGCAAAGTTTCCTTTAAAAGTTTCCTTTCGGGAGTGCCGGGTGCATATGTATAAACAGGTTCGTTAACCGGCATGGGGAAATAAAAATCACCATGATTCATAAAGTTTATTTTAAAAATTAAAGAACGAAATTAACCATTAGCTTTTATATCCAGCAGTGTAGTTTAAATCTTTCTATATTTGAAATGCATGAATTATTTTCAGATAACAACATATGCCTTACGCCTTACGTGGTCTGGCTACCGACAACTTTTATTTATCAAACGTTTCCTGAAACCTTTGGTTGAGAAGCATTGTAAAAAATTGAACTATACTTTATCTGCTTCAGAAAAAAAGAAAGTGCTTTTTTATTATCCGATGTATACTGTACTTGCCTGTGCTCAAATGTATCTCACATTAAAAGGCAGAAAGATCACAAAAGATGAACGCAAACGATTAACGATTGTTGGCGCAATGGCAACATTATGCGATGACCTGATTGATGAAAATAATTTTACAAGAAAACAGGTTTTTAATTTACTCTCTAATAATTTTGATGAAGAAACACAGGAAACAAAGGCAAAACTTCTGGTAGCTTTAAACAAAGAGTTGCAAAAATTGTACACATTATCGCCTCAATATCTCCAACAACTAAAAATGGCTTTGCAAAGGCAGGCAGTATCAATAACCCAATCTAATCCAAATATTTCATTGGAAGAAATTGTAAATATCTGTAGGGAAAAGAATGGACATACTTCTTTAATGTTTGCATCTCTGCTTGATGAGAAATGGAGCAACCAGGAATTAAAATTTATTTACCAATCTGCAATTGTTGGTCAACTAACGAATGATAGTTTTGATATTTATTTTGATACACAGGAAGGAATAAACACTTACTTCAATCGTGCGCCTTCAATAAAAAATGTAAGAGATTTTTTCCTTGATGAATGCACGAAACTGCATGCAATAGTAATGGCATGTGATGTTCCTAAAAAGAATAAATTAAAAACCATCCAGCGCATGAGCAT
>JALYYX010000444.1 GCA_030946075.1 Bacteroidota bacterium
CATTAAAGTTTACATTATTAATTGTTTGCTTTTCATTTACATTACGAATAATAACACCACCGGATGCATAAGCATCAGGAGTGAAGCCACCTGTATATCTTAGCAGATCTCTAAATCCTTCATTTGCTTTTAGCTGATAATACATCGGTCTTTTAAATTGGCCCGATGCCAACACTTTTTTATCATATACAGGTACGATAACAAAGTCTCCATTTTCCATGTAGTGATGGCTGCCAAACTCTCCCTTAGTTAAATATTTATAAATGTCAATAGAATCGATGACCCTTCCATTTCTTTTTATCTGGATATTACGCAGATTTCCATATTCATTTATTCCGCCAGCAATTGCTACAACATTTAAAGCATTTGTAAAAGCAGAAACAACTACCGGCCCTGGGTTATTAACCTCCCCGGAAACATTTACAACAATACTGCGAGGCCGCCCCATGGTTACTGATATATTTGTTGATGGAGGAATAACGGTACTAAAACGATTTTTTATAATTGCTCTTGCGTTTTCAAAAGTTAATCCTTGCAGTGTAATTGGGCCTAATCCACGTGGGAAAATTGAACCATCCCTGGCAACAATATAATCAGTTTCGAAGTCCGCACCTCCCCATAAGGTAACTATAATATGATCGCCTACTCCAATGGGGTAATCAAGTGGTGGTGTAGATAATTCAGTTAATTCCATTATAGCGGCATTCTGAAATAAATTGCTGCCATAAACATCCTCAGGCCCCTGAAATTTCTTTTTTGTTTCTTCTTTTATAGTACTGTCTCTAACAACTTTATTTTCATTTTTTAAACCTGCCAATCTTTTATTGTGAATGTCTTCTCCCGGATTTTGATCGTTTTGATTTCTGTCTTTCAAATACATTTGAAGTTGCGAGGGAGTAGCATTTTTTAAGGCATTGGGGTCTACGGGCTGATCGGGAATTTCAGTAGGGACCTGAGCACTTGAGGAATAATTAAAAAAAAGTTGAAAAAATGAGATTAGGAAGAGGGCAATAAATAACTGCTTACAGGCAAATCGGTATTGGTTTGCAAACATTGGCTTAGGGGGTTGATTCACAATATATTTAAAACGAACAAATATACCATTTTATTTTACGGGCTTTTGCAGAGCAGTATTAAATTCCTGCCATATTTGGGCTATTATTTTTGTAACAGGCTCAATATTTTTTATGATTGCGCTAACTTGTCCTATTTCTAATTCGCCTTCATCAATATCTCCCTCAAAAATTCCCTTCCTCGCTCTTCCTTTTCCCAAAAGCATTTCCAGTTCTTCTTTTGACGCACAATTTGTTTCTGCTTCGTGCACTTTTTTAAAAAAAGTATTCTTCATCATACGTACAGGAGTAAGCTTTTTTAATGTAACCAAAGTATCTCCTTCTGAGGCTTCAACAACTGCTTTCTTAAAATTAATATGGCAGGATGCTTCGTCACTTATTGCAAACCTGCTCCCTATTTGCACGCCTTCTGCCCCAAGCACCATTGCTGCAAGCATTTGTTTTCCTGTTGCAATTCCTCCTGCTGCAATAACAGGAATGTTTACTGCTTCGCAAACTGAAGGAATCAATACCATAGTTGTTGTTTCTTCCCTTCCGTTATGCCCCCCGGCTTCAAAGCCTTCTGCTACAACTGCATCACAGCCTGCATCTTCGGCTTTCTTTGCAAAGCGGCTGCTGCTTACTACATGAACTACTTTAATATCATGCTGCTTTAAATGTTTTGTCCATGCAGAAGGATTACCTGCTGATGTAAAAACAATTTGTACTTTTTCATCTATAATGATTTGCATTTGTTTTTCAATACCTGCATATAACAGGGGCACATTTACACCAAAAGGTTTATCAGTTGCTGCTTTACATTTTTTAATATTCTCTTTTAAAATTTCCGGTGACATACTTCCTGCACCTATCAATCCAAGTGCGCCGGAATTACTTACTGCACTGGCTAATCGCCAGCCGCTTGTCCAAACCATACCGGCTTGTATTATGGGATATTCTGTTTTAAAAAGTTGGGTGATACGATTTTCCATAATAAAAATCATTGAATCAATAAGTCAATAGTCAATGAAAAAATGATAAAAAGAATAATGACACAATGACCATTAACTTAATAACTATTTAAGAGCCCAGATCTATTTCAGTATTATCACCAATGTTTAATGATCGTGTTTCTCCTCTTATTTCAGTATCACTGCCTATAAGAGAATCATCCAAAACAACATCGTATAATTTTGAGAAGGAACCAATAATGGAATCTTTCACAATAGAATAATTTACAATGGTATTTTCACCCATTGCCACATTAGGCCCCACAATAGAATTTCTTATATCGCATCCTTCGGCAATACTTACAGGAGGAATGAAAATGGTATTTTCGAAGGTATTCGATTCAGCGATTGTTCCTCCAAACTTTTTAAGCAGTGTTGCATTTGATTTTAGCAATGATTCCTTTTTACCGCAATCAAACCAGTTCTCGACTTTAAAAGGTTTAATTTTTGCTCCACTTTGTATCATGCACTCAAGGGCATCCGTTAAATTAAATTCATCATACGTTTTAATATCATTGGTAATAATATTTTCCAGGCAATTAAAAAGATATTTGGTCTCTTTTATTTTATACAATCCAACCAGCGCCAGGTTTGATTTTGGTATTGAAGGTTTTTCAACCACTCTACCAATATACCCATCATCATCAATTTCAGCCACACCAAAATTTCTTGGGTCATCCACTTTTTTTACGCCAAGCATTGAATACGGAGATTGCAAAACACATTCAATATCATATTCACAAATAGTATCTCCCAACGCAATAAAAACATCATCATCACCAATTATTTGCCTGGTAAGATTGATAGCATGTCCTGTGCCTTTACGTTCATTTTGATAAATAAAATGGCATTTAAGATCAGGATACTTTTCTTTGATATAGTCCTGGATTTTTTCTCCGAGGTAGCCAACTATAAAAACAAATTCATTAATACCTGCATCGTGCAGCTGGTCTACATTGATGCTTAAAATTGTTTTGCCGGCTAAAGGAATTAGAGCTTTTGGTTGAGTGTATGTATGGGGCCGCAGCTTAGTGCCTGCACCTGCCACAGGAATAATGGCCTTCATTAATAACTTATTTATTATCCAATCTTCACAAAAACAAGATGTGAATATACATCAATTTGAAAATTTGAAATTTTCCGCATATAATTACTTATTACTTTTTAGTACGTTTGCGCAAACTTATTTCATGCAAAAAGATAAGCAGGTATTTGATATTATTAATAAAGAATTAGAAAGACAAAGACACGGTATTGAATTGATCGCCTCGGAGAACTTTACTTCTTTGCAAGTGATACAGGCAATGGGCACATGCTTAACAAACAAATATGCAGAAGGTTATCCCGGAAGAAGATATTATGGCGGTTGCGAATTTGTAGATGAAAGCGAACAGCTTGCCATTGACAGATTAAAAAAAATATTTGATTGCGAATATGCAAATGTTCAGCCACATAGCGGGGCACAGGCAAATGCAGCTCTGATGCTTGCTATTCTAAAGCCCGGAGATAAAATCTTAGGACTGGATCTTAGCATGGGCGGACATCTTACGCATGGCTCACCGGTAAACTTTTCAGGAAAATTATACGAGCCACATTTTTATGGAGTAAAAAAAGAAACCGGACTGGTTGATTATGAAATGCTGGAACAAAAAGCAAGGGAAGTAAAACCAAAGTTGATCATCTGCGGCGCATCTGCCTACAGCCGTGATTGGGATTATGAAAGAATGAGGAAAGTGGCTGATGAAGTAGGCGCATTTTTATATTGTGATATGGCACACCCTGCAGGGCTTATTGCAAAAAATTTACTAAAGTCTCCTTTTGATCATTGCCATTTTGTTACTTCAACAACACACAAAACTTTACGTGGGCCAAGAGGTGGAATTATTTTAATGAAAAAGGATTTTGAAAATCCTTTCGGATTAAAAGATATGAAAGGCAAAGTGAGAATGATGAGCAATTTAATTGATATGGCTGTATTCCCCGGAACGCAAGGTGGGCCGTTAGAACATATTATTGCAGCAAAAGCAGTTTCATTCGGAGAAATTTTAACTGATGAATTTACCGATTATGCAAAGCAAATAAAATTGAATGCACAAAAAATGGCGGCCGCTTTTGTAGCAAAAGATTATAACCTTATCAGTAGCGGTACAGACAATCACTTAATGCTTATTGATCTTAGAAATAAAAATATAACAGGAAAAAAAGCGCAGGAAACATTAGACAGGGCGGAGATAACGCTAAATAAAAATGCTGTTCCGTTTGATGATAAAAGCCCGTTTGTAACTTCAGGTATCCGTGTTGGTGTACCCGCCATTACAACAAGAGGAATGAAAGAAGAGCACATGCAGACTGTGGTTGATATGGTTGATAAAGTTTTGATGAGCATTGATAATGAAAATGTAATTACGGATATGAAACATGAAGTAGGATCTTTTATGAAACAGTTTCCTTTATACCCTGAATTAGGATAAAATATTTTTTATGATACAACGAGTACAAACTTTATGGTTATTAATTGCAGCAATTGCGGTATTTCTTACATTAAAATTTTCTTTTTACAGCGGTACGCTAACGAATACCGGCACCATAATAACTAAAGATCTTTTTCATTCAATGGCTGCAAGCGATAATTTTTTTATCATGGTATTAACAAGCGCACTGGGCTGTGCTCTCATGATAAATATTTTTTTATTCAAGCACAGGATGCTGCAATTTAGAATTTGCATTATGGCAATCCTTTTGGAAATGCTGATTTTATTTTTATACTATCGGCAAACAAAATTATATAACAACGGAACTTTAGACATTTGGGCAATCTTTCATGTGATAGCAGTTATTGCATTAATACTTGCTGCAAGAGGGATTTATAAAGATGAAAGGCTGATTAAGGAAAGTAACAGGTTAAGATGATTTAAATATATTTTGCAGTCCAACTCTCTTTCACTTTTTTTAACCCCGCCGGAACACCAGCGTACACAAGGCCTCCGCCTCCGTCACCTGCTTCGGGTCCAAGGTCAATAACCCAATCAGCAGATTTGATAACATCGGTGTTATGCTCTATTACTAAAATAGAATGTCCCTGTTCTATCAATGCATTAAAAGAGGTGAGGAGTTTTTTTATATCATTAAAATGAAGTCCCGTTGTGGGTTCATCAAAAATAAAAAGCACATGCCCTTGTCCTTTGCCTTTCCCTAAAAATGATGCAAGCTTTACTCTCTGCGCTTCTCCGCCAGAAAGTGTATCTGATGATTGACCCAATTTTATATAGCCTAATCCAACATCGCTTAATGGTTTAATTTTCTTTGCTACGTCAGATCCCAGTTTGGTGTCATCACCAAAAAATTCCATTGCCTCATCAACACTCATTTCCAGCACATCATAAATATTTTTTTCTTTGTAGGTAACTTCTAATACTTCTTCCTTAAATTTCTTTCCGCCACATACTTCGCAAAGCAAATGCACATCAGCTAAAAACTGCATCTCTACAATTTGCTCTCCTTCACCTTTACAGGCATCACACCTCCCGCCTTCCACATTAAAAGAAAAATGCTTTGGCAAAAATCCTCTCATCTTACTTAATGGTTGTTTTGCATACAGGTCTCTAATTTCATCGTATGCTTTTATGTAAGTAACAGGATTACTTCGTGATGATTTCCCAATAGGATTTTGATCTATCATTTCAATTTGCGTGATGTAATCTACATCGCCTTCAATGCCGCGATGCAATCCAACTTTATCAGCAAACTCTCCTTTTATCTTTTTTAAAGCAGGTGCTAAAATCTGTTTTATTAAAGTTGTTTTTCCGCTGCCGCTAACACCGCTTACTACACATAAAATATTTAATGGGATCACAACATTAATATCCTGCAGATTATTTTGTCTTGCGCCCTGCACTGTTACTGAGCGATTCCATTTACGAACAATTTTTGGAGGGTCGATCTTTAATTCTCCTTTTAAATATTTACCGGTAAGACTATTTTTATTTGCAATGATCTCATCATAATTTCCTTCTGCTACAACTTCCCCTCCTAAATGACTTGCCAAGGGGCCCATATCAATTATATGATCTGCCTCTCTCATCATCATTTCATCATGCTCAACCACAACAACTGTATTTCCCAAGTCTCTCAATTCTTTTAATACAACAATTAATCTCTCTGTATCTCTGGAATGTAAACCAATGGATGGCTCATCTAAAATGTATAACGAATTAGTAAGATTGCTTCCCAAACTTCTTGTAAGTTGTATACGCTGGCTTTCACCACCGCTTAACGAATTTGCCAAACGGTTTAAAGTAAGATAGCCAAGACCAACGTCCATCAATGTTCTTAAGCGATTATTGATCTCAATTAATATTCTTTTACCAATGGTTCCATCATATTCATTTAACTCAACATCTGCAAACCATTTCTGCAGATCTTTTATTGGCATCTCACAAAGCTGTCCAATGTTATGATGACCAACCTGCACATACAAAGCTTCCTTTCTCAATCTATAACCATGGCATTCAGGACACAATGTTCTGCCCCGATAACGGCTTAACATTACCCGATACTGCACCTTGTATAAATTTTGTTCTACCTCTTTAAAAAAATCATCAATCCCACCAAAGTGATCATTACCTGTCCACAATAAGCTGTACTCCGCAGTTG
>JALYYX010000002.1 GCA_030946075.1 Bacteroidota bacterium
GTCCTGCTCAATGGGTCAATGTGGAAAGAATTAGAGTTAAAGATTCGTTTACGCACATTTGGTGGATGAGTAAAAACCCGAAACCAAAAGCAAATAATAGAAATGTTTTAGTTGAGTACAGTGATTCCATGAAAAAACTTTTAAAAAATCAAAAGTATAATTCCGGATTACGACCGTCTGAACATAATATTGGGGAAAAATCATTTTTGAAAAACAATAATGGTGCAATTGCTTCAAATGTATTAGTATCGTCAAATACACAATCAGCAAATGGTTATTTGAATTATTGTAAAAAACATCAAATAGAATTACACCCTGCAAGGATGCCAATTGATATTCCTATTTTTTTTATAAAAATGCTTACTGATGAAAACGATTTTATTTTAGATCCTTTTGGAGGTAGCAATACCACAGGTGAAGCCGCAGAAAGTTTAAGTAGAAATTGGCTTTCTGTAGAATATGATAAAAATTACGTTCTTGGATCAAAAGGCAGGTTTCATGAGTAAAATTATTACAACAGTTGACAAAGCAGTTTATGATTCATTATATAATCTGCAATCATATACTGAGAAATCTTTGCAAAGTTGGATAGCAAAATATAAACAAATACTTTTTCCTGATTATTATTGTTTTTTAAGTGGGTATAATTTTTATAATAAAAAAGGCGATCGATCAGCTGCAGATTTAATTCTTATTGCCCGAGATTTTACCGAATGGATTATTATAGAAGTTGAGCTTGCCGTAAAAGAATTGCCGCATACCAAATTTCAACTAGGCGTTTTTACTGATTTAAAACTTGATGTGGATGGCTTCAGTAAACACTGCCAGCAAAAAGAACATACTTTTCACAAATTATACCAAAAAGAATTAAAAAGTTGTTTAAGTCTTACTCCTAAAGTGTTGGTTATTTTTGATTATGAAGATAAAAATAAAGTAGAAGAATTAATTAGTGCATTTTCTTCTATTCAGGTAGGTTATTGTGAACTTTATAAAACTCTAAAACACAATGCAATAATTCTTAGAATATACGGTCACAATAATTATGTAATAAAAGAATCAGTTTATTTAACCCCAGGCAATACAAATAAGTCAGTTTATGAAATTTCTGATACAGGATTTTTCAAAAAGATAAATACTCCACGTATTGATTTTGTTTGTGAAGGTCGAGTTGGATATTTATCCATAATAAAAGTAGGAACAAAAATCAAAGTAAAAATTGACGATCATCCTTACAAGGAAGATTCAATCTTAATACTTGATAAAGCTATTTCGAATCAAATTTTTTTAAAAGCCGTAAATCCAAATTAAAATGAAATTAATAATTGGCCCCGAAGTTCTAAAGTCATATAGAAGACTTCCTTATAAAGTTTGGTATGCTTTTGCAGAATTTATTGATAATACTACTCAATCTTATAAAAACAATGAAAATGAACTTTCTAAAATTCTAAAAAAAGAAGGAAAAATTTTAGAAGTAAATATTGTGGCAGCTAATAACAAAGTTATTATAGAAGATAATTCTATAGGGATGAATGAGGATGATATAAAAAAAGCTATGACACTCGGAATGCCTCCTCAGATTTCTAATGGTCGTTCTAAATATGGCTTAGGTTTAAAAACTTCTGCTTTCTGGTTTGGGAATAAGTGGAAAATTATTACAAAAAAGTTTGGAGAATCAAAAGAGATTCAAATAGAATTAGATTTAGATGATATAATTAAAAAATTAATTGAATACGCCGAAATCGTTGATCCCGTTGAAAGGGAAAATAAGTTATCTAATTTGCTTCCCCCAACATTTGTTGATAAACCTAAAGAGGAACATTATACAAAAATTGAAATAACAAACCTGAATAGAAGGTTCACTGAAAATGTCCATGCGAATACAAAAGAAAATCTTAGATCAATATATAGATATGATTTAATGAATGGTACATTAATTCTTAAATACAATAAAGATATTCTTACTTGGAGTAAGGACGAGTTTAAAGCAAAATTGAGGAAGGATAGCCAAGGAACTCCTTATTATAAAGAATTTGAATTTAAAATAAATAATAAAAAAATAAAGGGATGGGCTGGCGTTCTAAAAAAAGGGAGTAGAAAAGATGGTGGTTTTTCTTTGTTACAAAATGATAGAGTAATACAAGGTTGGCCCAAAGGTTATAAACCTAAATTATTATTTGGCGATATTGAAGGTGGGCAAAATAATCTTACAAATCAAAGGCTTATTGGTGAACTACATTTAGATGATTTTACAGTCAGTCATACAAAAGATGAAATACTTTTTGACAGTGTAGATGAGGAAGAATTGGATGCAATGTTGAATGAATATCTAATAGATTACAAACGTGTAGCTGAAAGTGCAAATGTTGAAATTGACAAAGACTCAGAAATCGAATTTGAGCCAATTGTTCATGGAATTCTTGAACAATTAAATGATGTTACTTTCCGTGCTTATGTAAATGAATATCCTGTTCAAGAAAAAGTCGAAATAAAAGAGGTGAATAAAATAGTTATCAAAAAAGCGATCGAGGAATCGCTATATTCAAATTACACAGCATTATTAGGAGAGCTTAAGGTTAATGTCCTAATAAATGAAGTCGCATCTCCATACGATCCTTACCTCATTGTTGACTATGTAAATAAAGTTGATGAGGTATTTATAATTATTAATAAAGTGCATCCGCATTGGAAAGAGCTTCCCGACCATTCCTCAATTTCAAGATTTATAAAAGAATGTATTTACGATGGTATAGCTGAATGGAAAGCTTTTAAAATAGCAAAGAATTTAGAGCCGGATACAATTAAATCAATCAAGGATTTATATATGAGGTTTAAAATGGACTTCGTAAAATAAAATTTTGATTTATACTTAGATAATTTGTCTGATCTGACTCTCCAAAGAATCTACAAGTATAGTGAGTGAACAGTGCCTGAATGCTAATGCAGTCAGCCCAGCAAACAAGAAAAAGAATTTAATTTATCATTTTAGTAGCTTTATTCTTCAATACCTTTGCACCTTTTTTCATATCCATCGTACGCGGAACATGTTGAGCCTGTTCAACCAAAGAATGCTCTTTAACTGCCACCTGCTTAGCCAAATACTCGGGATTTAAGGTATACAAACTATCGGTATAATTTAAGAGTTTTAATAGAGAAGTATTACCATTTGCTTTTAAAAATCTATACTTAATATCATTTGCCTCAAAAGCTTTCTTTTCATTGTTACAATTAATCCCATCCATACAAAAGCAAAAGAGGAATTATAAATAATCCTATAGAAATCCATATTCCTTTATGCAAATGATGGTTGTGTTTTATTTGTTCATTTAAAGGGTTATCTAATTTGAAATTTAAATCACGTATGCCTTTTAATAATTCGTCCATTTTTTCAGAACTTTCTTCAAATTGGGAAGGCAGATTATTAATTTGTGATTGAACTGACTTTACTTCTTTTAAAAAGGCTTCCTGCATTTCTTTATCCTTATCTGCATTATTTTCTTTTAAAGAAGCAATCTCTATTGATTCTAATTTCTCAACAATTGTTTGCAATAATACCTCAGTCATCACTATTCATTTTTAGGTTATAAATGCAATCCTCTTGATTTTTTCTTCTTATGCTTTTTAATTAATTTGAACTCATTTGGTATTTGCTGATAGTTATCTTCTGGTTTCAGTAATATGTCTGCAATATTTTTCACGTCGTTGTTATGCTTAATTTCGGGATGGCGCTTTTTAGGTAAGAGGCTAGAATTTGAAAGAGATGATTTTGGTTTTAATTCAGTCATTTTTTCCTGTTGTTGTATTATTCGTTCAAGATTTTTTACAGAAAATTTTCTATCAATTTCACTGCCTTTGTATTTGTAATCTCCTATCTTAAAACTGATACCTTGCAATTCATTGGTTTGTCCCTTGTATTTGTAGAGTGTCTCAATGTTTTTTTTCACCAGCTTATCTTTAAAATCATCAAGGTTTTTACTCAATGGAAGATGTTCCAGGATTGCCTGATAAATTATATAACGGCTTGCTTCTTTATCATTTAAAGCTTTAAGATTAATCAGTGAAAGATTTTTTGATACAGCTTCTTTTAATCCATATTTTATTGTTAGCAGCTGTGCGATCTTCTTTCCTTTTAATCCTATCCAATTGTCTTTAATTGTCTTTCCTTTATTGTCTACAAGATTGGCAATTATGTGCAGGTGAGAATGGTTTTTATCGGTGTGTTTTGTAATAGCATATTGGGTGTTTATGATGTTCATTTTTTGCAAATATTCTTTGGCTATTTCAACGATCATTTTGTCTTCTATTTTCTCTCCGGGATAAAAGCTAATTATGCCATGAAAAACTGCTTTGCTTAATGTTGGTCTTAGCGCTCTTTGCATTTCAAAATCTGTTGACATCAATTTATAATTATAGTCTCTTACTCCTTCTGTTTCTAAAACAACTGCTCTCTTCTGATCCATGCATACATACCTGCAGGCTCCATAAAAGGTTTTTCCAATAATAACTTTGCTTATCATTTCAATTTCTCTAAAAGTTCATCAATCATATTCCTGTATTTTTCAAACATCAGTACTGATGTAAGCAATCCTTCCTGGTGACCTTTTTTAGTAAGCTGGTTTAAGTTATTAGCCATGCCTACAAGCTCCCTGACAAAGTGCCTTTCTTCTTCCTTTAATCTTGCTGTTAGCTTTCCATTAATTGCCATTTGCCTTATATATGCAGTAACACGAAGACCAGCTTTTGCTGCCTTGCTTTTAATAACATAGAGTTCCATTTTAGTAAGCCTGAGACTTGTAACTGTTCTGTTGACTGCCTTTCGGGGTCGTCCTCCTTTGTGTTTTATTATTTGCCTTTCTTCACTTATCATATCTGATCCTTTTCTTTTGCGACCAACGGGAGAAAAAGCAAGCGAAAGAGTTTTTGTAATACAAAAACACCGCTTGCTAAGATGGGCCACATTACAGGTGTCTCTTCATCGAATGGGTTAGGCTCTTCTTCTTTTCAAGCTTTTCAAAATTCATACTCCATTCATTTAAATCTTTATAACCTTTATAAAGTTTGCTTTCATCCTGAAACTTCTGTGATCTTTTTTGAGCAAAATTTGTACACTTTCTTCCGGCTTCATCATTGTCTAAGTACAGATGAACACTTTCATGTTTTTCCATTAAAAAAAGGGTTTTTTCAAAAAAAGAAAGTGAGTTTAAAACAAGAAAGTTTGTCAGGTTTAGTTGCTGGTTTTGATGGATAGTTTTATAACTTAAAAAATCAAAAAAACCTTCTAAAACGGTTAGCCTATCTGCTTTGTTATCCTGATAAGTAACATATTTTGGAGAGCTGCTCCCTTTGAAATATTCATTCCTTAATTCATATCCTCCGGCATTGTTTTTAAAACCTATGGCCCTGTATTCGTTTTCTTTATTTGTAAGCTTAAATAATGTTTCATGGCAGTATGTATCAGCTATGCATTTATCTATCCTCCTTTGCATTAAATAGCGGCAAAGCACAAGGTCTTTTATGGGTTGGGTTGCTGCTATTATCTTGATAGCCGTTTCTCTCGTTTCCGCTTCATTAAATAAATTATTTTGTAACGAGTGAAACGGCGGTCTTATAATTAAATTTTTCAGATTTTTTGGCGGGTGAAAAGAAGAAATTTTATTCAATGCTTCGCTTACATTACAGTGGTAATATTCCTTTACAAAATCAATCAATTTGCCTCCTTTCCCAAGACCGTGATCGTACCAGATATTTTTGTTTTTATTTACTTTAAATGAAGCTTCTTTTTCCTGTCTTAAAGGAGAGGAATACCAGAAATCTTGATTGGTTATTTTGTATGGTTGATGACCTAATAGGTTGAGGTATTCAACCATGTCTATTTGGTTGGCTTGTTCGCAGTTCATAACACGAGGTTTAAAAATGATTAATTCTTGTTCGTGTTATGCTAACATCCTTCCCATTGATCACAGCTTCAATGTCTGTCCGGGAGAAATATCTCCTTGATTTGATTTTAAAACTTTTCAGTTTTTTTTGTTTCAGCCATTCGTACAAAGTGGGTCTTGATACCTGGAATATCTTACAGACATCTGTTGCTTTCAATAAAGCTTTTTCCGGTAAGTGGGGATTTGTTTGCAGCAATGATTGCTGGCTTAATCTTTCAGCAACTACTTCATCAATTGTAGTTCTGATTTGTTTCCAAAACTCAGTTGGAGTTATTGGAAATAACATTGGCGTTTCTTGCATACAACTTCATTTATCTTATTCACTCGAGAAACTTTTGCAAATCAAAATTACGGGTCTTATTTTTTAAAAACAATACATGGCTAAATTTTGCACATGTCTACCTAAACGCTTATTAACAAAAAAATGTTTCTTGTGGTAAATTAATGTAAAGTGAAGTAAAGAGAAATCAAGTGAGGGTAAGTTTATTGTTATATAATGTAAACCAATAGCGAATAATTTAACAGATAGTGATAAAGATTTTAATTTCCCTGAGTAGGCGCTGTTTATCCGCCTTCCTTTAAAGTGATATAATTTTATTAGTTTACATACCAACTCTATAATTAAACCATCTAATTGTACACCGAAAAACATACACGGAAAGAAATTATTGATAAACGCTTGTTGCAGGCGGGATGGAACGTTGATGATAGGGCACAGGTAATAGAAGAATATGAATTAGAAGTTGGATTACCAAATGGAGTAAGTGAACCGTCCACACCGTATCAAGGGAAACAATTTAGTGATTATGTTTTATTAGGTAAAGATGGAAAGACTTTAGCCGTTGTAGAGGCTAAAAAAACATCTGTTGATTCTGCGATAGGAAGAGAGCAGGCTAAACAATATTGTTATAACATTCAGAAACAATTTGGCGGTGAATTGCCATTTTGCTTTTATACAAACGGTCATAATATTTTCTTTTGGGACTTAGATAATTATCCACCAAAAAAAGTTCATGGGTTTCCAAGCCGTGACGACCTTGAACGTTATGCTTACATTCGTAAGTCACGCAAATCCTTAGCAGGGGAACTTATTAATACAAAAATTGCTGGACGTGATTATCAAATCCGTGCTATTCGAGCTGTAATGGAAGCAGTTGAAAAACGCAAGCGAAAATTTTTGTTGGTGATGGCAACAGGTACTGGTAAAACCCGTGTTTGTATAGCGTTGGTGGATGCACTTATGAGAGCTGGCTGGGCTGAAAGGGTTTTATTCCTAGTTGACAGAATTGCATTGCAAAATCAAACGCTTGATGCTTTCAAAGAGTACTTGCCAAATGAACCAAGATTTCCAAAACCTTATGAAAAAGAAATTGTAACCGATAGAAGAATTTATGTTTCTACATATCCAAGTATGTTGAACATCATTCGTGATGAAAAAAAAGGTTTATCACCTCACTTTTTTGATTTGATTGTGGTGGACGAAAGCCACAGAAGTATTTACAATACTTATCAAGAAATTCTTGACTACTTCAACACTATAACCTTAGGATTAACAGCAACACCAACTGATGTAATAGACCATAATACTTTTAAGTTGTTTGAAACTGAAGACGGTGTTCCAACTTTTGCATATTCGTATGACGAAGCAGTCAATCATATTCCACCTTATCTGTGCAATTTTCAGGTAATGAAAATCAAAACAAAATTTCAACAGGAAGGAATAAGTAAACGCACGATTTCTTTGGATGATCAGCAACATTTGATTTTGGAAGGAAAAGAAATTGCAGAAATAAATTATGAAGGAACTGAGATTGAAAAGAAAGTAATTAATCGTGGCACAAATGCTTTGATAGTTAGGGAGTTCATGGAAGAATCAAACAAAGATTCAAATGGAGTGTTGCCGGGCAAAACAATTTTCTTTTGCATTACCAAAGCACATGCAAGGCGAATGGAAGAAATTTTTGATTCGCTTTATCCTGAATATAAAGGTGAATTAGCAAAAGTGATTGTAAGCGAAGATCCCCGTGTGCATGGCAAAGGTGGCTTGCTTGACCAATTTACTAACAATGATATGCCACGAATAGCGCTAAGTGTAGATATGCTTGACACAGGTATTGACATCAGAGAAATTACAAATCTTGTTTTTGCAAAACCTGTTTACAGCTATACAAAGTTTTGGCAGATGATCGGCAGAGGAACAAGATTATTAGAACAAGAAAAAATAAAACCCTGGTGCACACAAAAAGATTCTTTTTTAATTCTTGATTGCTGGGACAATTTTGAATACTTCAAACTCAATCCAAAAGGCAAAGAATTAAAACCTCAAATTCCTTTGCCGGTTCGATTATTTGGTGTTCGGCTTGATAAAATTGAAGAAGCACAGACAATTGGTGAAACAGAAATCGCAGAAAAAGAAATTCAGAAATTGAAAAGGCAAATTGAAACACTTCCTCAAAATTCAGTGGTGATAATGGAAGCCAAACATCACCTGCAAAGAATAAACGATAAAAGCTTTTGGAATAATCTTTCAGAAGATAAAATTGAATTTTTAAAATGTGTAGTGAAACCCTTATTCAGAACTGTTGCTGATGCAGATTTTAAAGCAATGCGTTTTGAAAAAGATATTGTTGAAGCTTCACTTGCTCACTTAGCAATTGAGAAAGAAAAATTTGAAACACTTAAGGATAGTATCATTGAAGAATTAGGCGAACTTCCTTTGAGTGTGAACATAGTTGCAAAAGAAGAAGAACTTATCCGGCAGGCGCAAACAAATAATTTTTGGGCAACCATTACAGAAGATAAATTTGATGAATTGATTGACCATCTTTCCCCTATTATGAAATATCGGGAAGTTATAATTCCTCTTGCTCCTGCTAAATTTAATTTTAAAGATTTTGTGAGTGAAAAAGAATTTGTGGAGTTTGGGCCAGAACACCAGGCATTGAGTGTTGCAAAGTATCGTGAGCTTGTTGAGCAAAAAGTAAATGAACTAATTATGGCTAATCCTATTTTGCAAAAAATAAAACAAGGTGTTGAGATTACAGATCAGGAAGCAGAACAACTTGCAGATGAGCTTCACAATGAACATCCACACATAACAATTGATTTATTACGCAGAGTTTACAATCATCGTAAAGCGGCGTTTGTCCAATTCATAAAACATATTTTAGGAATAGAAATTTTGCAGTCATTTCCTGAAACAGTTTCTCAAGCCTTTGATAAATTTATTGCTGCACACTCTTATCTTACCAGCCGGCAATTACAGTTTTTAGATTTACTAAGAAAATTCATTATTGAAAACGAAGTATTAACCAAAAAACATTTAATTGAATCGCCGTTTACACTATTACACCCTGAAGGCATTAGGGGAGTTTTTAATACAAAAGAGATTGATGAAATATTACAATTCACAGAAAAATTAAGCGCAGCATAATGCTCCAAAATAATTCCAAACTAAAATCTCTTATTGATAAACTCTGGAATAATTTCTGGAGTGGTGGCATCAGTAATCCGCTTACCGCCATTGAGCAAATTACTTATCTCATTTTTATGAAACGCTTAGATGATTTGGAAGCGAAACGTGAAAGAGATGCTGAATTTACCGGAGAAAATTATACCTCACGTTTTAAAGGAAAATTTAAAGTACCTGGCAGCAATGAAGAAGTTAATAAGAACCAATTACGCTGGAGTGTTTTTAAACACAAGCCTGCAGATGAAATGTTGCTTCACGTTCAAACAAAAGTTTTTCCTTTCCTTAAAGAATTAAATGGAAGCGCTTCTCCATTTACAAAGCACATGGCAAATGCTGTGTTCATTATGCCTAAAGCATCGTTGCTTGTAGAAGCTATCAACATTATTGAACAGCTTTTTACTGAAATAGAAAAGGATGCAAACGAAGGTGGACACGCCTTTCAGGATATACAGGGTGATGTGTATGAAATGTTATTGAGTGAAATTGCAACAGCAGGAAAGAATGGGCAGTTCCGTACGCCCCGACATATCATTAAACTAATGTCAGAATTGGTTACCCCGCAATTAGGGCAAAGAATTGGAGATCCTGCCTGCGGCACATGCGGATTTTTGTTGGGTGCATATCAATACATGCTTACACAATTGGTTTTAAAATCAAATCCTAATGAGGTATGGATAGATGAAGATGGATTTTACCGTGCAACACTTACATCAATGCTAAACGAAAAATTGCGCAGCATTTTAGATAAATCATTTTTTGGTTATGATGTAGATACAACTATGGTGCGCCTTGGTTTAATGAATATGATGATGCATGGAATTGATGAACCAAAGATTGATTATAAAGACACATTAAGCAAGAGTTATAATGAGGATAACCAATACGACATTGTAATGGCAAACCCGCCGTTTACCGGTAATATTGATAAAGGCGACATAAACGAAGGATTAAAATTGCCCACTACAAAAACAGAATTACTTTTTGTTGAACGCATTTTTACTATGCTGAAAATGGGCGGAACTTGTGCAGTAATTGTGCCTTCCGGTGTGATACAAAATTCAGGAAAAGCATTTGAAGCATTGCGGAAACTGATAATTGAAAAAGCAGAATTGAAAGCTGTGATAGCTATGCCCGGCGGCGTGTTTAAACCGTATGCAGGCGTAAGTACTGCCATATTAATTTTTACAAAAGGCGGAGAAACAAATAATGTTTGGTTTTATAATATGCAGGCAGACGGTTATACATTAGATGATAAGCGAAACAAAATTGCCGGCAGTGATTTACCAGACATTGTGCAGCGATACAAAACACGAAATGAAAAAACTGACATAGACAGAAAACAAAAACTCTTTTTTGTACCGAAAAAAGAAATCGTTAGCAACAACTACGATTTGAATATAAGCACTTACAAAGTTGAAGAATATGACAAAGTGATTTATGAAAAACCGAATATGATTTTAGAAAAACTGGAAATGATTGAAGCCAATATTCAATCAGGGTTAATTGAATTAAAAAATTTAATTTAAGATTTGAAAGACATAAAAATTTCTGATTTTACAGAAGTAGTTACAGGAGGAACTCCTTCAACCATTGTAAAAGAATATTGGGAAAGGGGAACAATTCCTTGGTTGAATTCAGGCGAATTGAATAAGAAATATATTTACAAATCAAAGAATTTTATTACTGAATCAGGATTAAAAAGTAGTTCAACAAGGCTGATGCCATCAGAAACTGTTCTGATTGCTTTAACTGGTGCAACAACTGGTTTAAGTGCTCTCACAAAAATTGAAGCATGTGCAAATCAATCAGTGACTGGAATTCTACCTTCAAAAAATCATAGTTCTGATTATTTGCTGCATTATTTAAGAACTCAAAGAGAAAGGATATTAGACAAAGCATGGGGAAATGCTCAGCCACACATAAGCCAACAGTTTGTAAAAGATTTAGTAATTCCTCTTCCATCTTTACAACACCAGATCCATATAGCAAATTTTTTAAGTAAAGCTGAAACCCTTATTGAGCAACGCAAACAAAGCATTGCCGTGCTTGATGAATTTTTGAAAAGCATTTTTTTGGAAATGTTTGGAACACCTACAAGCAATAAAAGGAAATTTCCAAAAGGAACGATTAGAGATATTGTAACAGAAGTGAAATATGGAACAAGCAAACCAGCAGAGGAAAAAGGAAAATATCCTTACTTACGAATGAACAACATTACATCAGATGGATATTGGGATTTTTCAAAAATGAAATTCATAAACATACATGATGATAATGAAAAGAAAAAGTGTTCAGTAAAAAGAGGCGATTTACTTTTCAATAGAACAAACTCAAAAGAGTTAGTTGGAAAAACGGCTGTATTCAATCTTGATGATGAAATGATAATTGCAGGTTACTTGATTCGTTTACGGTTCAATGAAAAAGCAAATCCATATTTTGTTTGGGGATATTTGAATTCACTTCACGGCAAACAAACCCTTTTAGGAATGTGCAATTCAATTGTTGGAATGGCAAACATCAATGCACAAGAATTGCAAGACATAAAAATTATAATTCCACCATTAGAACTCCAAACCCAATTCGCCAACATAGTAATCAAAACAGAAACACTAAAAGAGCAATACAAAAACAGTTTGCGAGAGTTAGAAAATTTGTATAGTTCGTTAAGTCAACGAGCGTTTAAAGGCGAGTTAACAATAACAAGCGAGGAAACTTTATCAATGGCTGCAGAACCTGAAACATCTTATTCTAAAAATCCTGCATCTGCTATTCCGCCAACCAAAAAGGGATTTGCCAAACAGGTTTTGGGTGGTAAAATTATTTCATTGTTCAAAGACGATAAAAATTTTACAGATATAAAATTTCAAAAGCTTCAATATCTAGCAGAGCATATCATAGAAGAAGATTTGCTTTGGAATTATTATCGACAGGCTGCAGGCCCTTATGACAATAAGTTTATGCATAACGTAGCCAACAAGCTAAAGGAGAATAAATGGTTTGAGAAGCGCAACTATAAATTTTATCCCTTGCAAAAAGTAAATGATATTGAAAGGTATTATCAAAACTATTTTAGCAGCAATAATGAAAAACTAAGCAACTTGTTTTCATTATTAAAAAATGCATCTGAAAAAGTATGTGAAGCCATTGCAACAATCTATGCTGTATGGAACAATCACATTATTCAAAAACAAACTTTTGATAAAGAAAAAATAGAAAAGGGATTTTTTGAGTGGAGTAACAGAAAAGATAACATGTTTACAAAAGAAGAATTTGAAAAAGCATTGGATTGGATGCAAAAACATTATATAACCCCCACCGGGTTTGGCAAAGAAATTAAGAAGTCATTCTAAATATAATCCAAATGCGTGATGAGCAATTATTGGAATATACCAGGCATTCCACACAAAGGATGGATTTTGATGGATGTGATCGATGTAAGGGAAGAGGGGCAAAGTGAATGGGAAACCGATTATGAAACTTGTATGATGTGTGGAAATGAAAGGATTCGCTATATTCATTTAGTGGAACATAAAGAAGTAGCCGAAGAGTTTCGTGTTGGGTGTATATGCGCTGAGAGAATGACAAATGATTACGTAAACCCCAAGCATAGAGAAAAAAAACTGAGAAACAAATCTGTTAGAAGAACAAACTGGATTCAAAAGGAATGGAAGGTCAGTCGTAAGGGTAGCTACTACTTTAAAAAAGATGAGCATATCCTAACCATATTCTTGGATAAAAAAAGCAACGATTATAAATGTGTAATTGACAAAACGTTTGGTACCAAACTATATAAAACCTTAAGTGAAGCAAAAGCTCATTTATTTAATAAAATAGAGGACATGAGGGAAAAGGGGCAATGGTAATTTGTAATTATTCATGTGGTGCTTCTCTAATTTTTATATGAATAGTTTGATGTTCTGTAAGTTGTTTTACTCTTTCTATTAACAAGTAATCAAATCTATCTTTACTTCCTCTTGCCATACCAATCTGTTGCATAAACTCCTTAAAATCCATCACATTCAAGTAAATTTTATTTTCCACCATTGCAGTAAACATTTTTAATTCTATCTCTTTCCAATTGCCAAAAGGCAATAATTCTGAAACTAAAACAATGCAATGCGGAATTAATTCTTTGTTGAAAAGAATTTCATTTCCTTTTGAATCATACACTGCGACCTTTTCTGTTATTTTTTTAGCTGCACCAATTAATTGGTTAATCCCCTTCTCTATTTGCTTTTGCAACGTGGCTACTTTCCGTTCCATCGTCCGGTTCGCATCGGTTGACAAAATACTTATGGCTTTCGTTTCAAAAAGGAATAAACCATAATCAGAAAATGCAAATATATCCGTCAGTTCTCTTAATCCTTTTTTCAAAAGTATTTGTGGATTTTTAAACAATTGATAATTAAAAAGCGATTCCAATCCAACCCATATTTGTTTCTCAAATATTTTTCCTTCATTTTCATCATCAGCTATCATATGATTGCTTTCATTTAATCCAATGAAAGTATTTTTCATCATCTTCCATTCAGATATGTTTGCTTCAATTATCAATAACTCAATCTTATGTACATTATTAAATTGACGTTGATTGTCCAAGCTATAATCAAAACAATCCAATGAATTCTTAGCATCTTTATCAAATTCTCCTACATATAGGGTTTCTATATCGTTTAGCATATTCAGTACCTTAAGCTGATCACTTACCGTAAAAGATAATGTTGCTGTTGCTACACATACATTTAGTTCATTATGAAAATGAACATAGGTACTGTTTCTGTTCATTATTTTCTCCAGGGAAGTGTGTTCATCCTTAAAACGATTAATTCCTGTAACAGACAAATAATGTAATGTGTCATCATAGATACGAATACCAGTATGAAACATTATGGCTTTTGGTTGTATATTTTTTCCAAAAGTAAATTCAACTCGACAACCTTTGATCAACGCTTTGATAGTGATAGACGGAATTTTTACCATTACCTTGGAACCAAATTCATCACTGATGTACCACAAAGAAACTTCTTCGTGTAATAATTCTTTTACTATTCTACCTGCAGTATCCATATTATTGTCATTGTCTTTGGTAGCTTTCTTTAATTCTCAACGTTATTTTTAATACCTTTTTTTGATATTTCTATAGCCTGATGTAGTTTTTGCTGCAGTAATTTTTTGCTTGGCAGATCGGTAAGATATTCGGCTATTTTAATGCTAGCCTTGTTTAGCTGTAATAATTCTATTTGTTCTTTATTTCCTTCGGCACAAAGTATTAAGCCTATGGGTATTTCTTCACCCGGTTGCATTTCATTTTTTTCCAGCCAACGTAAGTATAATTCCATTTGTGCTTTGTAGGCTGCTTTAAACTTACCAAGCTTAAGGTCTATTGCTACAAGGCGTTTTAATTTACGGTGATAAAAAAGCAAATCAAGTTTAAAATCCTCTCCATCTATAATCATCCTCTTCTGGCGTTCCACAAATGAAAAGCCCTGCCCAAGCTCCAAGATAAAATTTTCTAATTCCCTAAGTATTGCATCTTCAAGATTCTTTTCGCTAAATGTATTTTTCAATCCAAGGAAATTAAGAAAATACGGATCCCTAAAAACAAGATCAGGCGTTAGCTTATCTTCATCTCTAAGTTCTTCTATTTCCTGCTTTATTAATTGTTTAGGCTTTTTGCTGATGGCAGTACGTTCGTAAAGCATGCCATCTATTTTTTCCTGTAATTTTCTTGTGCTCCACCTTTCCAGTATACACATTTCCATATAAAATTGTCTTTGTAAATCATCTTTTAGGTACATGATAGTTTTTAAATGTGTCCATCCCAATTGTCTCCGCACTGCGGAGACAATCAACTCCTCGGAAAAAGTCTCTGCACTGCGGAGACAATGTCTGATTGTTTTTTCATCCCAGCCTTTTCCATATTTTTCAACCAATTGTCGTGTTAATGATGCGACAATCTGTTTCCCATATTCTGCTCGGGAGTTTTGTAATACCTCTGTGTTTATTCTTGTGCCGATTTTCCAATACATAAGAGAAAGAGTGGTATTTACAGTATTGGCTACATGTTTTCGGGATTCCTCAATTAATTTGGAAACATCATTAAAAAGCAATTGATCAGTTTTTATTTTTTTAAGGTTGCTCATTTGTTTTTTAGTTTTGCATTATTGTATTACGGTTAGCTCCTGAAACAATTCGAGATAGCGGGTTCCCGTTATTAGGAATTGGCTAATTTTATCCTCTTAAAGTATTTTTTTGCAAATACGTATTTACATAATTATCTACATTAAATACTTTTTTATCCTGATAGCTTTCCATCCATTTTAGAATATCTTCTTTTTTAAACTTATATGATTTGCCAATTTTAATAAATGGTAATTCTCCTTTACTGCAAGCTGTGTATATGATATTACTATCAACTTTAAGATACGATGAAACGTCTTTCACATTTAATAGTGATTCTTCTTTAGATTGGGTATTGGTGTGATTTGATAAAAAATCAATGAACCTCAATTTGATCTGGTTTACATTATTTTCTATTTGCTCTAACCGATCTTCAATTGATCTATATGTATTCGGCTTCATACTTATTTATTAACTCATAAAAATTAAATACTAAATCTATTTGCGGCAGTTACTTTATTTTGATCAGGTACTTTACTATAAAGCTGCGTTGTCTTTACATGCTTGTGATTAAGCATTTTACTAATGATATAAATGTCTTCACCTTTTGAAACTAATTGAGTAGCATAGGTATGCCTAAAACAGTGAAAAGTAATTTTCTTTTTAATTCCTGCTTTTATGCACCAGTTCTTTAATTGTTCACGGGTTCTTAGATAATTAAGTTCGGGAAAAACAAATTCTGACCCTTCTTTTCTGTCTCCCAATAAATCAATTGCTTGCTGACTAATGAAATGTTTTATAGGTCGTTGTGGTTTTGGATCAATAAAAAGAAAATACCAGCAACTAAGATTTTTTGAAAATTCAAGATCATTCCATTTTAATGATTTTATAGCTCCGAATCTCAAGCCTGTTAATATAGCAAACAATGAAGCCCTGTAAACTGTATCATCATCAATTGGTGTTTGCTTAAGTTTTTCAATCTCCTCCTCCGTTAAATATTGTCTGATAACTTCCACATTCGAAATCCTTTCAACTTTTAATGTATGGTTACTTGGTAAATAATTTTCAATAAAAGCTTTTTCTACAATGTTGCAAAACTTATCATAATAAGAAGAAGCAGAATTTCTATCAAGCAATTTGTTTGATGAACGTAAAGAGGAGGATGTTAATAAATAATCTTTAAACTTCTCTAAAAAGAACTCATCAATCATGCGGAATTTAATGTGATCTCCTGCAAATCTTTTTAAATATTTAAATGCTGATTTATAATGTTCAACGTCCTTTCCTTCCTTCTCTTTATGATGCATACAGGATTTAGCAAATTCACAAAAATCTCCTTCCATAACATCTTTATTAAATAGGTTATTCTCTTCGAGCATTAAAGATTTCATTCGCTTCAAAAAAATCTTTTCTGCAATCTCTATGTTAAGATCATTTTGTTTTTTTTCAAACACCGTTTTGGGCTCAGGATAAACATGCAACTTTAAAAATTCCCAGCGTGTGTAAGTCTTCTTTTGAACGTTCCAAACCGGCGGATAGTAATCTATAAATAAACTCATCTTACCGCTGCTTAAAAGGCGTTTGCGAATTTTACCTCTCATACATTTCCATATTTAAATGTTATAAAACTTAATACCTCAACCTTATTGAATAAAAGACGTTGCCCGATTTTGAGACGTGGAAATTTTTTGTCTTTCATCAATCTATAAAACGTTCGTTTACTCAAACCTGTCATCGCAGATAATTCACTAAGCGTAATAATTTCTTTAGAATATTTAGCCGAATGGTCTTTTTCTTCTAAAATAACACCTGTAGTCAAAAGCTGGCTTCTGGTGGCAGCCCTGGACATATCAATCTTTTGTTCTTTTAATCTCTTTTTATAATTCGCTTTTGCGCAAACATCTGAGCAAAATTTTGTAACCGTAGTCTTAGCAGTGAACACTTTGTCACAATGCTGACAAATCTTTTTGATGCGTATGTTACTGCTCATTATTTTACTTTTTTAAAAGCTTAAAAAATGCCTATAAGTGACAGGTTGTGACTACGGCTGCCTGAGAGTGACTACAAGTGCCATTAACTCCCTATCATCATTAATTTTTTGTTGCGCACGCAAATCTTAAAGAAAGGTACAAATAAAAAACACACAAAATGTTAAATGAAGTTAATTTTTTTAAAACACCTGAAATACAGTACTGATAATCAATACAGAAGATTAAGGTGAGTAAAATGGTGTAAAGTTGTGTCAGGTAGCTACTTTCCGATGCAGAATTTACTGAAGATATAATCAAGCCGGTCCTCGTTTGTGATCTCTCCTGTAATATCACCAAGATAGTAAAGGCATTGCCTCACATCTAACGCCAGCAGGTCGCCGGATATTTTTGTTTCAAGTCCATTCATTATATCATTCAATGATCCTTCAATTTTTTGCAAAGCTTCGTAATGGCGGGAATTAGTTACAATGGTAGTTTCTGTAAGTGAACGATCCTCTATAACTGAGGAAAAAAGTTTGTTCTTTAATTCTTCCATACCGGTTTTTTGTTTTGCAGATATAAATAAAATATCAAAAGCATTATTAAAGTTTCTGTGTTTATCACCTAAAAAAATATCCGATTTATTTGCCACAAGAATAAATTTTTTATTTTCATCAGAAAGATTTTTGCTGATTATTTTTAATTCATCATTATTGGTTGAGCTGACATCGAATAAATATAACACTACATCTGCTTCTTTAATTTTTTCAAGACTTTTTATTACGCCCATATTTTCAATCACATCGGCTGAATGTTCTCTTATTCCGGCTGTATCAATTAACCTAAATAAAATTCCGTTGATATTTATCAGTTCTTCAATGGTATCTCTTGTAGTACCGGCTATTTCACTTACAATTGCTCTATCATCGTTAAGCAGTTTATTTAATAGAGTTGATTTTCCGGCATTGGGTTTTCCTACAATAGCCACGCTTACACCATTCTTTACAACATTCCCCAGTTTAAATGAATTGAGCAATTTTTTTGTTGATGCTGATATCTCTTCTATTAACCGGATAAATTTCGATCTGTCTGCAAACTCAACATCTTCCTCACTAAAATCAAGTTCTAATTCTATTAGTGATGAAAACTGAATAAGTTCATCTCTGAGAATTTTTAAAACATTTGAAAACCCTCCCCGCATATTATTTAGCGCAGCTTTTTTAGAAGATTCTGTATTGCTTGCAATAAGATCAGCAACTGCTTCAGCCTGTGTAAGATCGAGCTTGCCGTTTAAAAAAGCCCGCTGTGTAAATTCACCCGCCTTTGCAAACCGTGTGCCTTTGCAAATAATTGCCTGTAGAATTTGCTCCTGTACAAACGCAGAACCATGACAGCTTATTTCTACAACATCTTCGCCTGTAAATGATGTGGGGTTTTTATAAATGCTTATTACAACTTCATCTAAAATTGTATGGCCTTCTTTTAAAATACCAACATGCAATGTATGAGATAATTGTTGTGCAAGATTTTTGGAGGGAAATAGATCATTAATAATTTCAATTGATCTGTTGCCGCTTACTCTTATAACTCCAATGGCACTAATACCCGGGGGTGTTGCTAAAGCAACAATTGTATCATCCCATCCAGAAAGTTTACCTACCATTATGGCAAATATACCTTAGCACGATGCAATAAAAAAAGCCACTGCTTTTTACAGTGGCTAATAAAGATTTGATTAAAAGTTATTGGTCCTGAATTGTAAAGGTAATAGGTTGAATACGATAAGCATTCACCTGGCGGCCATTTTGTTGTGCAGGCACCCAATTTGGCCCTTTCCTTATCGCATTTATTGCGACTTCAGCCAATTTGCTTCCCTTTTTATCAAGCGCTTCTACATCACTTACAACACCTTGCTTATTAACAATAAATTTTACATGCACGGTACCGGATTCGCCTGCCTCGGTAAGTTCATCTATATTATTGGTAATTGCTTTGGTTACATATCTTGTCCAGGCTCCCTCACCCCCGGGAAATCGTGCTTCTATCTCAACCTTGGTAAATACTTTATCAGCATCCTCTTCTACTTTTTTAGGAGCTTCTACTACCTGTGATTTTTCTTCAACGGGAGGAGCCACAATACCAACATCTTTAGCCCCTGCCTGAGTTTTAACATCTACTTTTGCTTCTTCAATTTTTTCATTTTCCACTGGTGGTTTTACAACTTCCTGATCTTTCACAATTTTGGGAGGAGTAAACTGTATGGTTTTTATTGGTGGAGGTGGCGGTAATTTTGGCGGTGGCGGTGGCGGTGGCTTTGGTTTATCTTCAGGCTTTACTTCCTCAAGCGTTACATCTTTTATTTCCACCGGTTTAGTATTATTGTCACTAATGTTTTTTGCTATTACAGAACCCACAAAGATCATTAAAGCTATTGCAGCAGTAATAATAAGCGCCATCCCTATTCTTTTATTATAGGTTTTGCGTAATTCATAAGCACCATATTCTTTATTTTTGCCTTCGAATAGTAAATCCAGAATATCAGCACTTAAAATTTTGTTTGTTTCCATTTTATTTCTTTTTTATTAGATACTTAAAATAAAATATTCCATAAATTATTTTATACCGCCGGCCTGTTCTGTTAATTGAATGAGTTTATATTCATCATCAGTAGGATCAATCATTGCATACCTTTTTATATCATCTATCGTCATTTCATCTAAAATATTTACGGCATTTGCATAGGTTGCATCTTTATCAGGCTTTATAGTAATAAATAAATCATCGGCCGGTGTGTTTTTCTTTTTGTCCAGAATAATTCCACGAATATCTTTATATCCTGTTGTTTGCAACTTTTGGGGATCGTTACCAAAATAATAATATACCACATTCCCCTTGCCCAACATTATTGTTAATGCGCCGGATTCTTTTACTTTATTTAATTCATCAGGTTTATCGGTATCTTTTGGCATTGCAAGCTTCATTGCTGTAGGCTGAGACATTGTTGTGGTAAAAATAAAAAAGGTTATTAAAAGAAATCCCAAATCAACCATGGGAGTTAGATCTACACGGGTGGAAAGTTTTTTACCTTTTTTTACGCCGGGGCCTTTTTTGTGGCCACCGCTTTTTACTTCCATTTCTGCCATTGTAGTAAGATTTTAATTTAAAAAATTATTTATTCTTCAATATTTCCACTGTGCTGCGCTGCTAAGTTTTTCTTTTCCAGCTCACTTCCCGAGGGTATGCCAGAAGGTGTAGTGATCAACTGATATTTAAAAACTTCATTTTTCTTAAACGCATTTATCACATCGCGGAAGGCACTGTATTTTGCATTATTATCTCCTTTTATTAACCAGTTTATTGTTCGGCCTTTGTATGCATTTACAGCGGCGTTAATCCATGCCTGTAACTCATTATTGCTACTATCTACAGGTACGCCTGTTAATTTCACTTTGCCTATATCTTCAGGCTTCAATCTTATAAACTGTTGTAATTGGCTTAGCGGGGTGCCTATAAAAAGAGATTGCTTAAAATACTTTTTATCTTCAGCAGAAAAATTTAAATTTTTTGCTGAAGATAATTCATCAATAACATCTGACTTCATATCGTCGCTAAGTTGTAAAAAAACTTTGCCATCTTTATTTATAGAAACCTGGAATGCATCTTTTTCAGGAGCAATCTTATTGGCTACAGAACTTGGTGGCGAAACTTCCACAGCCTCTGAAGGTTTAAATTTAGTGGTAAGTATAAAAAAAGATAACAGCAAAAATGCAACATCGCACATTGCGGTCATGTCTACATTTGTATTACCTCTTTTTATTTTGGCTCTTCCCATAATAGTATTTTTAATTAATTAAGATTCAAAACGCAAAATTTTCCATACCCTTATTTATATAAAGAAGCAAAACTTTGTGTTAGGGTAAATCCTGATTCATCAATGCCATAAGTGATACCGTCAATTTTGGTAGTAAAAACATTATAGGTAATAATTGCGAATGCGGATGTACCAATACCAAGAGCTGTATTATAAAGCGCTTCTGAAATACCTTGTGATAATCTTTGAGCGGCTTCTCCACCACCACTATTTCCCAGTGCAGAGAATGAGCGTATCATTCCTATTACCGTTCCTAACAATCCCAGCAAGGTTGCTACTGATGCAATGGTTGACAAGAATACAAGATTTTTTTCCAGCATTGGTAACTCAAGAGCTGTAGCTTCTTCTACTTCTTTTTGTATAGCCATTACTTTTTGCTCTGTGCTAAGTTCACCTTCGGTAATCATTTCCTTGTATTTGCGCAAACCGGCTTTCATAACATTACCTACAGAGCCTTTTTGCCTGTCGCATTCTGCCAATGCTGCATCAACATTTTTATTAGCAAGATTGTATTGAACTTTTCTGATAAAATCTGCTATAGAACCACGGCCGCCAGCTTTCATCACTGTCAATAATCTTTCTATAACAAATGTAAATACTATTAAAAAGCAACCTATCAGTATAGGTACTATTATTCCACCTTCATACATCTTTGAAAAATTTGATTTAGGTCCTTTGTTATCTGGCCAGAATCCTCCGGCAGGATCGGGGTTTGTAAAATTACTGCTGCCACCAATTACAAAACGCCAGATAACATAACCGGCGATGATACAAATTAGCGGGGCAAGCCACCCTATAATATTGTTTGACTTTTTTACCTGAACCGATGTGGTAGATCTTACTGTTGTTTTTGCAGTTGGATTTGTTTCTGCCATGACGTTAAGTTTTTTAGTGAATTAATTTAAATTGTATGTGGTTAAAAATTTTTGATTGCACAATTGTACTGAAAAATATTTTTAAAATCAAAAAGTATAATTGTTTAATTAGAAATAATATTTATGGTGGGGACACAAGTTAAAATTATTAATATTAAAAAATTATTTATTTTAAAAAAAAATCATACAATTATATTGCCATAGTTTATTCGTACCGCAAAGCAACTATAGGATCAAGCCTGGAGGCTTTAATAGCCGGATACAACCCGGCAAACAAACCTACTAATGAGCATACAATAATCCCCGTAATTACCCAACCCCACGGAACAATAAAGGCTGTTTGTAAAACTATTCCAAAAAGATTACCTACTAAAACACCGAGAATTATTCCAAAAATGGCACCTATTAAACTAATGAGTATTGATTCAAAAAGAAATTGCTGACGAATACTTTTTTTTGTACTGCCAAGTGCTTTTAGCAATCCTATTTCCCTTGTTCGCTCATTTACTGCAACAAGCATAATATTCATTAAGCCTATTGCTGCCCCTATCAAAGTTATTAATCCTATAAAAGCTGCTGCTGTGGTAATACTTGCCAAACTATTGGTAAGTTTTTCTACAATACTGTCACTCTTATCAATAAAAAAATTATTGTCTTCTGTAAAAGATAAATTTCTTATTGCCCTGAATGTTCCTGTAGCTTCACCTGTTGCAACATCTATATCTTTTATATTACTAACCATAATACCAATATTAAAAGATGAATTTGCAGCAGGGAATAAACGGCGAATATTGTTATAGGTAGTGATAGCAATATTATCTGCATTTAAAAATGCACTGGAACCCTTGTCTTTTAAAATGCCTATTATTCTGTATTTAATATTTGCTATCCTTATTATTTTGTCAATGCCTCTGTCGTAATTATCACCAAAAATTTTTTTAGCAACACTGTTTCCTAAAACACAAACACTTCTTCCGCTTTCTACATCAAGTTTATTAAAATTTCTTCCTGCAGATATTGTATAACCGCTAAGCCGAAGAAAATTTTCATCTCCACCCTGCACAATTACGTTGGGATTTGTTTTTGCTTTATCATTATTTACAACAATATTCCTTGGGCCTCTTATTGAAATGCTAACCATCGCCGGAAAAGAAAATCTTTCTTTAAACAATTTGGCCTGTTCATAAGTAATTATTTTACCGTTGCTTGCATTTTTTTCTTTTAAAGAACTCTTTGCAGTTTTTTTTATTTCCTGGTTACGTCCTCCTATTTTTATTTGCCTGTCTTTAAAACGAATACTGAATGCATTTGCACCCATGGTAGAAAAACTTTCGGTAAGACTTTGATTCATAGCCTTAATAGCAGTGATTATACCAATTAATGCCATGATACCAAAAGCAATAATAGCAACAGTAATTCCTGTGCGAAGTTTATTGCCGGTGATCGTTTTAAATGCCAGGGAAAGTATGTCTGATGTTTGCATTTTAGTTAATAGTTTATTTTTCTAATAACTCTTTTATTTTTTTCTTCAATAATTTTTTATCTGGCAGATATAGCTGGTATTTTGAAACGAAAATTTTATTCGTTATTCCCCGGATCGCATATTCCACAATTACATCGTCTTTATATTTTGAAAGGATAATACCAATGGGCTGATTGTCTCCTTCAGTATTTTGCTCAGTCTCAAAATAGTTCAGGTAAAGATTCATTTGCCCGATATCATTATGTTCCACTGCTTTTATTTTCAGATCAATTAACACAAAGCATTTTAATATGCGGTGATAGAAAACAAGATCAACATGGTAATGCGTGTTATTAAGGGTAATGCGAAACTGCCTTGCAACAAAGGCAAAGCCTTTTCCCAATTCAAGAATAAATTTTTGGAGATTATCAATAATTTTTTGTTCCAGGTGTTTCTCTGTGTAACTGTAATGTTCGGGTATGTTTAAAAACTCCAGTATATAAGGGTCTTTGGCAATGTCAGTTTCACTTTCAATGATCTGTCCTTTGGCGGCCAGCTTCATTACGCCTTTTGTATTTTTGCTTAAAGCGATTCGTTCAAATAATGCAGTATCCATTTGCCTGCGAAGTTCCCGTACTGACCATCCCTCGTTGATTGCAGTTTGCTGGTAAAAGCTGATTTCCATTTCATCATTACATTTCAATAATTCATAGTAATGCGACCAACTTAATTGATTTGACACTTTTAGGCCAATTGCTTTCTCTGGTTTTTTGCGTTGTCCTGACACCGTCAGGACAACTTTCGATTTGCCTGACGGTGTCAGGCTTTTTTGGTTATTGATCCGTTCAGACACTGTCTGAACGCTTCTGCTGTTTCCCTGTTCAGACACCGTCTGAACACCCTGGAATGTGATAAAGAAACTCCGCATATAAAAGAGATTGGTACGGGAAAATCCTTTTCCCAAATCCCGGGTAAGCTCTTTGCTGATGTCAAGCAGCATCTGCCGCAAGGCCCGTTCATCATACATATCAGCTCCTTCTTTTTCAACAATCAACCTGCCAACATTCCAGTAAGTAAGCAGCAATTCGGTATTTATGCTCCGGGCAACATTGTGTCTTGCCTGCTCTACCAGTTGGCGGATTTGTTGTAAGAGGGAGGTGTAATTTGATTTTGTTATTGCCATTTATTGTTTGCTAGCGGGGGTTTTAGGGCTTGCAGAGTGTATATTTTTGTAGGTTTGCTTTTCATTTCTGGATAGTTCAATACATTCCCCAACCATCAAAAAAATCAGCTTAATAATATAACCAGTCAATTACCAGCCCCGGAAAAATTCCTATAATAATAATTATTGCAGCAGTTAAAATAAGCAACCATTTATAAGAAGAAGTCGCATCTATTGGTTTTGCATCTTCAGCAGGCTCTTTAAAATACATTGCCTGGATAACTTTAAAATAATAATATGCGCTAATTGCTGCACATAGTACGGCAAGTATCACCATCCAAAATTGATGACCATTTTTAACCGCTGCCAAAAGCATATAAAATTTTGCAGTAAAGCCTGCAGTTAATGGAATACCTGTAAGAGACAATAAAAATATTGTTGCTGTAAATGCAAGCACGGGCTGTGTTTTAGCCAAGCCGTTAAAGCCTTCAATGGTATAATCATTCATTCTTACTAATATAGCAAATAACCCAATGGAGGCAAGACTGTAAGCGGCTGAATATAAAATCAATCCTTCTTTTGCAGTATCGTTTAAAGCGAATAAAGCAAGCAGCATAAAGCCCGCCTGGGCAATGCTGGAATAAGCAAGCATCCGTTTTACACTTTGTTGAAATACTGCCGTAAGGTTACCTA